>JAYEKB010000448.1:0-6645 GCA_034660835.1 Thermodesulfobacteriota bacterium | reverse complement strand
CGAATCAAGGTAGGAGTAAATCTTCATCGGGGTGTTAAACCCCTTGCTGCGCGGAGACACCAGGATATCCGCCTGCAAGAGATAATAGTAGAGATCGGCAACAGGACGTCTGCCGGCAAACAGAACTTTTTCTCCAATCCCAAGGGCTGCACTTTTTTCCCGGTATAACTTAATATCAGCATCATTGCCGCCGATAATCACCAGCCTGGCCCGATTCTCTTGCCCGGCGGCAAGTTCAAAGGCATCGAGCAGCAGGTCAATCCCCTGATATTTTTCCAGGTTACCGACATACATGAGATGGAGCATAGCAGGCTCCAATTCAAGCCGGGTCCGTTCCGGCAGACGTTCATCCCGGTCCGTTTCCAGCAGCGAAACGTCTTCCAGGCGCTGACAGAGGACATCACTGTCATAACCTTTAACTATATCCTCTATTGCCCTGCAGACCGGAAGCACACCTGCAGACCGTTGAACCACCTTTTTTTCCAGTAGCCGGAAGGCCGGCAGAAAGGGCCTGAGCAGTGCCATTTTTTCCCCCAGTTGATGGGACAGGGAGGAGTCCATGTCATACACAAAGGGAATGGAGTACTTTTTACTAAACCAGGCAGCCAGGAAGGCCGACTCTTCCACCGCATGGATAACGTCAAAATGCTCTATTTTCAACATCCTGCCAAGGGCAAGAAAAAGGTACCAGTCATAGACCAGTTTTTTCCAGGAGAAACCGGGCTTCACCCCCTTCACCCAAGACAGCTGCTTCAGCCGGACAAGCAAGCAGGAAGGAAGCTTCGGATCCTCCCCTTCCGGATAGGTCAACACGGTGATCCGGTGCCCGGAAGCGACCAGGGTTTCAACCAGCATCTTCACGGCAATCGGTGTTCCCCGATTCTGATAAAAGGGGTGCGGGGCCAGGACCAGGATCTTCATGACAATGCTACTTTCATCCGGGCGTACATTTTTCGGACCATCCGCAGTTCCTGTCTGCGCTGTTCATCGCTCCATTTCAATTCCTGTGCCATTATCCCGGCAATACTTTCCAAAATAGAATCCCCGGGCCTGCCGCAGCTTCCCAGTTCACTCCGTCTCAGTACCATATCGGAAAGATGGCAGGCCATCTCACCCCTTACTGCATAAAGGATCTCTGCCCGGCTGAGAGGCGGCTTGGTTGATACCAGGGTTTGACTGTCCGGCTCCTCGGCCATGATCTGATAAACTGCTGCTGCCTGCTCCCCGTATTGATCCTGGACATGTGGGAATCTTTCTGCCACTTCCCGGCTGTCAAAGGCCTCCCGGACAGAGTGCCGGTCTGTCTTGCTCATTCGGGCCGTGGGTAGAAAACCTCTTTTTTGCAGCAAAGCTTCAAGATTACGGGCCACCTGGGGAGCGGTGGTGTATTTTACACCCCGTATCGAGAGCAGACCAGCCGGCCCGCCCTGCTGCTGGTGATCAATTATCTCGGAATGCTTTAACAAAACAGGGTCCGTGTCAGTACCGTCTTCAGTGGCGCAGGCCGGGACAAGGCCGACATGGCTGAAAACCACTTCCCGTTCCTCAAGTTTTGCAGCCGGATAGATCTGGTTCACCTCCTTCACCATTTGCCCTATATCCTCCTGTCCTATATGCAGGGCCTCATCAGAGAGGAGGCAGGGACGATAGGTGGTTCCGATCATGGTTTTGCCACGCCAGGGGACAAAGAAAAACAGCCGTTTCCCTCTTTTAAGCACTGCATCCTTATCATTATACTCGCCAACGCCCTCAATACCCACGGCATAATCACCAAATAGATTACGGTCAACTATGAGATTAACAGCCTTGGCCAGAGCTGTTCTGTTCTCAACAGGGCCGGCTGCTGCGATCTCTTCATCAAGCCAGGGACCGGCACAGTTTATAACCATCCTGCTCTTTATAGTAAAGCTCTCTTCCCGGAGTTGGTCGCTGACCCTCACCTCCTGTTCGTCGTCTCCGTATGTCACCCCATCCACCTGAACATAGTTTGCCAGGACCGCGCCATGATCTACTGCCAGATGGAGAAGGAGCATCACCATGCGCTCGGTGTTCAGAAGAAGTGCATCGTACCAGAGAGCGGCTCCGGTAATTGCCGGGTCGTTCAGACCGGGGATAAGCTTTTCTCCTTCCTGCCGGCTGATAATCCGGCCACGGCCGAGACGCTTCTCACTGCTCAGTCCCTTATTACGGTCAAAACTAATAAGGTCATTGAGCAGAAGGGCCGCACCCATCACCATTTTTCCATGGAGTCCAAACCCCTTGGTGGGCATCAGGCAGGCAAGAGGTTGGACAAGATGGGGGGCTAACTGCATAAACTCCCGCCGGCAGCGGATGGATTCACGCATTCGCTTAAAATCAGCATGCTGAAGATAGCGCAGGCCACCATGGAGAATCTTAAGGCTGTTGGCAGAGGTAGCCTGGCAAAAGTCACCTTTTTCCACCAGGGCAACATCATAGCCGCTTGCTGAAAGCTTTCGCGCTGCCGCAGCACCATGGATGCCGCCGCCTATTATAAGAAGATCAAAAAGGTGATCCTGCAACTTACTGCAGTTTCGTTCCATATAAATACATAACCTGGCTGGGGAGAAAGAGACCCGCTGGTCCGCCGCAAAATAACGGATAAAGAATAATGAAAACTATCACGGGCAGCCTCCGGCAGCAAGAAATTTAATGTACAGAGACAGTCTGCCTATTGAAGTTTAAAACTTAATGACCATGTAATTGATTGTCACGGCAAAGCGATATTTTTGGTCGCAAAATTCAAGATCCTCACAACAAGAGAATTTTGTTGACAAAATCCTCTTGTCTCATATGCTTATACAAAGATAAAATGAATTCGATAAGACATAATTAGCCATCCCGGTTTTCACAAAACAACTACTTATGAGTTTTTCTTACAGGACTATGCTTCAGCATCTTATTTCATTCTCTGCTCTCCCCACAAAAGCTGACTCCTCTACACATCCTGACGTTGAAACTGCTTCGAAACAGTACCAGAAAAGATTCGCCTCCAAAACGGGTGAATGGTTTTTAAGCCAGCAAGCCGCTATGCTGCTGTCAATGCTGGAGGAATTCGAGCAGGCAACTATTCTGGATGTGGGAGGCGGACATTGTCAATACACCCGGCAGATCCTTGATCAGGGACATTCCTTCACCATACTCGGCAGTTCAATCAGCGCCGGTAAGCAGGTAGACAGCCTCATCGAATCCAATAATTGCCATTACATGACAGGTGACTTTTCACGATTCCCTCTTCCTGACAAGAGCATGGATGTTGTTATCAGCTTCAGACTCATGGCTCATCTCGAAGATTGGCAGGGCTTTATCAGGGAGGCTTCCCGTGTCGCAGTAAAAGCCATAATAGTTGATTTTCCGCCTCTCTTCAGCTTCAACCTTGCCTACCCGCTTTTCTTCAAACTAAAATACGTCCTTGAGGGAGGGACAACCAGGCCTTTTAAAATCTTCCGGGAGAATCAGCTTATCGCCTCTTTTCGAGAATTCGGCTTTGTCAAGGCAGACAGATGCGCCCAGTACTTCTTCCCCATGTTCATGCACAGAGTTCTTCGCTCTGCCGGGCTCAGTAAAACACTTGAACACGGCTGCCGCCGCATTGGCATGACTAATCATTTTGGCGCACCGGTTATCCTGAAAATGAAACCATTGGAGCCCCATCAGTCCCTATAAAATATACGCCTTTAAACCACACTTCTTCATTTTTCTGCAGCAGGAAATCTTTCTCCAATGGGGCATGGTCGTTGCAGTGAATACATGTATCTCGCCAGTGGGTTGACAGTTGAAATCATGCATCCCACTACCGGGTACAGACCGAACGTATCCTGTTATCCAACAAACATTTTTTTCAAAAGGGACAAAAAAGGTTGGGGAGAATCTCACCTTGCCAACACTCCACGAAGTTCTGTAGCTCACACTGTCAACCCATTATCTTCTTTCATGATCTTGCATGATACAGTATAGTATCTTATTGAAAAAATTCTCTTTAGTTGAACTTCGATGAATATTCTCCGCATAGAGTTGCAGACCGACAGGAAAAACCATTGGAAGACAAATCATTTCCTCCTTTTCTTATAAAGGGAATACAGTTACTAACAGCTGTCATCTTTTTTATTGTTGTCTACAATCTGCTGCCGGCCCTTTTTGCCCCCTACTACCAATTGGATATCAGCCTGAGCTGTGACCATAGTGACAGGGTCAAAGTGTATCAGTGGAACGGGCTGCGAAAAGTACGATTCCAGGAAAAGTTCTCTTATACGTCGAAACCCTTTGCACCCGGCAAAATTCAGACCATTACAATCCGCCACCCCCCGCGTTCCCTGAAGGCCATACGAATCGATCCGGGTGAGGAGCCCGGTGTTTTCCGGATCTATTCCATTACCCTGTACAACTCACTAGCCGGCAAACAGATCTACAGTGCCGCGGACATCCCTCAGATGTTTGCAGCCAATAGCCAGATAAGCCGTTATACAGTAGAGGGTGACAATGTCATCATTGAGACAACCGGTATTGATCCATCATTGACTGCAGAGCTCCCCCTGCCGCTTCAATACAGAATCTTTGTGCCGGCACTCGCCATACTCTTCAGTCTCATGCTCTATCTGGCAACGGGAAAATATCTGACAGGACGCTGCCGCATGTTCCTGACCAGCTTTCCCGCATTTAGTGACATCGACACAAAACATCCGGCAGAAGGAAACAACATTCAGGCTCTTGACGGATTACGGGGACTTGCCGCAATCTATGTCGTGGCAGAACATGCCACCAAACGTTTTGACGGGTTGGGTGGATTAGGGGTCTGTTTGTTTTTTTCCCTGAGCGGCTTTCTGCTGATCAAACCCTTTTTGAAAGATTCATCCCGCATTTTATCACCCGACTATATGACAGATTTTTACCTGCGTAGGATAAAACGCATCGTACCCGTTTACGCGTTCTATCTTTTCATGGTCTACTTCCTCTCTTTCCGGTTCGACACGTTTTTTCGGCACCTCTTTTTCCTGCAGGGTGACAAACACCTGTGGGCCATGCCCCAGGAAATGTTTTTTTATCTGCTTATTCCTGCCATCCTCCTGCTCTTCCACCTGCTGCAACGAGTCAGTATCTGGGCTGCCATGGGACTTCTTCCCGTTCTCATGGGAATAGCCCATTCCGGCTTATTCCCGGTTAACATTCTCCATAATGATACACTGGCCATGGATATCACCGGTAATATCGGAATCTTTCTTGGCGGAATGCTAGTTTCCCTTGTCCTAAATGAACTGATCAGCCGGAAACAAGGTCCCCTTTCTCCCACTCTTGTGCGGTTCTCAGGTATCTGTGGTTTTGGACTGCTCCTGTTCTTTTCTCTTCTTGCATGCGGGTTCTTCGGCACCAGGATTTATGCCCTGGCATATCCCTTTTATTTTGACATCCTTGCCGCCGGGTTGATCTTCTCTGTTATGCTCTCTCCAGGAACATTCTTTCACCGTTTGCTGGCCAGTAAATTGTTACGAGCTGTCGGCCTTGTTTCCTACAGTTTCTATATCGTTCATTACCTGATCATCAAACTGGTCAAATCCTTTTTCAATTTCTACCTTGGTATTAGCCTGAATGAAATTATTCTGCTGCTCCTTACCGGAGCCATCAGCTATGGAGTTGCTGCCTTCAGCTACAGTTATATCGAGCGGCCTTTTATTCGGCCGGCCCCTCAACAATCCTCCATTTCGTAATACTGTTCTGACCACTTCAGGGCAGGACCAGTGCAATATGCCGCCAGGCATATAATCATAGCTGGACATTCAAGGTAAAAAAAGTTAGCCTGTAGGATTCATTCTTACAATTATGCTGATATATGTCAAAGGGAACTTGATACAGTGAACCTCATAAAATTTCTTTTTTTACTTCTTTGCCTTATGGGCATCTCCTCAACTGTCCATGCAGGATTTTTGCCGAATACGACCATCAGGCATGGAGCTATCCCTTTTTTTACAGCCGACGAACGATTGGTCATTGATGCACGAATACATGACAGCGAGGAAATTTCCGCAACACGGTGTTACTTCAGGACTGATCTGGACAAAAATTATCTCTATGTATCCATGGAATACCTGGGAGAGAACAACTATCAATGTATTCTGCCAGCCCTCAGTCCCGGAGCTCAAACAGTGGAGTATTTCTTTCTCATTGTCAATGGAGGAGGTCAAATAATCCGATCTACACCGTATCTTACATCGGAAGCCGGCACCACTGAAGAGCTCCCTGCTGCTATCTCATCCGGAGTACTGAATGTATACAGTGAAATGGGAGACACTGAGATAGGGAATACCTCCATTATCGACAATCAGATACATCTAATGGCGACACCGCATTCAAGCCAGTTGTACGGTTTGCGGGCGGGAGTATATGAGCAGATCGACATCCCTGATTCATTTGGCGTCATGCCCGGTTATTTTGGAGGATTCATCCTGAATCCTGCGGACAATACAATACAGCCGGCAAAAGGATTTGCCCCGAATATGAAACCGCATATTATGGAGCGAACTCCCGCAAACCGTACAACTGGCTTGAATGCGGTGTCGCCATTAGATGTATCTGATTGTCGATAATGGAGGTATTCCCTATCTCAGTGTCTCCCATTTCACTGTATACATTCAG
>JAYEKB010000447.1:0-6700 GCA_034660835.1 Thermodesulfobacteriota bacterium | reverse complement strand
TGCGCCAGGGCGTGGGCAGACTCATGCGGCGCTCCGGTGACCATGGTGTTATGGCAATACTTGATGTGCGGTTGTATAGTAAATCCTACGGCCGCAGATTTATAAAAAGCCTGCCGCCGGCACCGGTTAGCAGGGCTTTACGGGATGTTGAAGAATTTTTTGTGATGGAAAAAGGTAATAGGGAATAGGAAAAAGGGAAAAGGACTGTCCACTGTTCCCGGTTTTTATCGAGTGCAGCCTGTAATAAACTATGACAACATCAACCACCGATACTGCTGCCCTGTTTGCCTTTATCAAAAAGGTTGCCGCCCGGGTAGAACAGACCATGCGTGCAGACCTTGACCAGGCCCTGATCGGCAACGACCCGCTGCTCAGCCGGGTTTTGGAGTATGCACTGCTAAACGGCGGCAAACGGGTGCGGCCCATGCTGGCTGTAATCAGTTCCAGGCTCTGCGGACGGGATGACGACGAACTCTACCTGCTGGCAACAGCCTTTGAATACCTGCACGTGGCCACCCTTATCCACGATGATGTCATTGATCATGCCGAGAACAGACGTGGCGTCGAGGCAGTGGGGAAAAAATTCGGCATTGCAGCAGCTATCCTGGCCGGTGACTGGCTGCATGCTCGCTCCATGCACCTTATCGGTACCCTGGCAGGTCAGCAGGGACTGGATATTTTCTGCGATGCAACCATGGCCATGGTTGACGGAGAATTTCTGCAACTGCGCCATGTGGCGGATACCGCGGTCACAGAAGAACAGTATTTTGCTGTAATTCAGCGTAAAACAGCCAGCCTGATCAGTTCTACCTGTGAAATCGGCGCCCTGTTTGGCGGCGGAACCGCTGATCAGGTCGCGGCCCTGGCCACCTACGGCCGGAAAATTGGTATTGGGTTCCAGATCGTTGATGATCTGCTTGATTATCTTGGTGATGAGCAGGCAACCGGCAAACAAGTGGGCAACGACTTTATCGAGGGCAAACTGACTCTGCCTTTGATCCATGCCCTCAGCCAGGCAGGAGAAGAGAACAAAAACATACTGCTCAACTGTATCCGTGGCGACCGCAGCCTTGCAGGAGCCTGCGACACAGCCCGGCAGCTCATGCGCAATCTGAAAAGTTTTGAATTTTCCCGCCAAAAGGCCAGGCAGGAAGTGAAAGAGGGTTTGTCAAGACTCACAATTTTTGACCGCGACCAACACGGAGAGAGCCTTGCCATCCTCGAAGGGCTTGCCGGGTACATCCTGACCCGGGACAGGTGAATTGAAAGCACTACTTTGCTGTGGTCCGGAATTATATCATGAAATATTTTCTACTTCGACATGTCCATTACCTGTTGGCAACCCTTATTGTCATGCTGCTGACCTCCGGCTGCTGGTTCTTCCCCGACAACAGAGATGACGCAGCTGAGCAGGAGTTGACAACTGCGAAAACAACAACCGGTACTCATCCGGCTGCACCTGGCGACACCAGCGAAACCATTGTCTTTGAAGAACCGAATCCTCCCCTCTCTGAAGAGGTTGAAACCGTACTTTCTCCTCCAATAGACGACAGGCCCCGCATAGCAATAATCATTGACGACATGGGCTATCACCGCAGGATCGGTGAAAAGCTGCTGGCCCTGGACCTGAATTTGAGCTTCTCATTCCTGCCCCATGCACCCTTTGCCGAACAGCAGGAAGAAAAGGCGTACCAGATGGGACGTGATATCATGGTTCATCTGCCCATGGAAGCCAGTGACGCCAAATGGGATCCCGGCCCGGGAGCCCTGTATCTCTCCGCATCGCCCGACGACCTGAAACTCACCCTGAAAAAAAACCTGGCAGCTGTTCCCTATGCCATTGGTGCCAACAACCACATGGGATCACGATTTACTCAAAATCGACAGGCCATGCACAGGGTGCTTGGTGAACTGAAAAAACAGGGGCTTTTCTTTGTCGACTCCTTTACCACTGCCCGGTCAACCGGTATGGATGAAGCACAAAAGATGGGCATTAAAACCGGTCGACGTCATATTTTCCTGGACAATGTACAGGATCCCAAAAAGATCTGTGTCCAATTAGACAAACTGGTGACTCTGGCCCAAAAACAGAACCAGGCCATCGGTATCGGCCATCCCTATCAGGCTACTCTTGACGCCCTCAGGAACTGCGGGAAACAACTGCGAGAGACCGTGCATATTGTTCCTGTGCATGAGCTGGTTGAGTAGAGGATAGGGGTTAGGGGAGCGTAAATTATTATGTGGTACAGTGAAGTATTTCTTGGATTTTTTGCACCGGCATCCTATGAATAATCTCCAGCCCGTTCTGGGCATGATCCTCAAAGGGTACCCCCGTATTTCCGAGACCTTTATCTCCAATGAGATATTGCTGCTTGAACAGATGGGCATCAGGGTTCGTATCTTTTCCATGCGCCATCCCAGGGAATCCTTTTGCCACAAGAGCGTCCAACGGATTCAGGCACAGGTGGATTATCTGCCCACGGAACTCTATGATGACTTTGCGCGGTTGCTGCTGCCCGCCGTCCTGCAGGCCATGCGCCGGCCGGACCGCTTTCGCACGGCCCTAAACAAGGCCGGTGAACGTTTTGCACGAACCCGCAGCATGGGAACCATCAAGCACCTGCTGCAGGGCTGTTATCTGGCTAACCTGCTCCATCACTCGCCGGAGGTCGTACACCTGCATGCCCATTTTGCTCACTCCCCTACATCAGTAGCTCTGTTTGGATCTATCATGGCCGACATTCCCTTCAGTTTTACCGGCCATGCCAAGGATATCTATACCCAGAATCATGATCAGTTGCGGGAAAAAATTGATATGGCCGAACTGGTGGTCACCTGCACCGGCTACAACAAACAATTCCTGGGCAAACTGGCTCCAGATACACGCACGCCTGTGCACCGGGTGTATCACGGCATCGACCTCAGCCTGTTTCACAACAGCACAAGCCGCCGCGAACCAAAGCCGCCCTACCGTATCATGACCGTGGCCCGAATGACTGCCAAAAAAGGAATTGACACCATCCTGGAATCACTTGTCTTGCTGAAAAACCGGGGAATAGACTTCAGCTACACCCTGATTGGTGATGGTGACGAACGGGACAAGGTCATGGAGAAAATCATTGCTCTTGGCCTGCAGGAACAGTGCCGCTGGCTCGGCACCCTGCCCCATGAGCAGGTAATCAAGGAATTTGAGCAGGCGGATGTATTTGTCCTGGGCTGTCGCGTGGCCCAAAACGGTGATCGGGACGGCATCCCCAACGTGCTGGTGGAAAGCCTGGCCATGGGACTGCCCGCAGTGGGCACCACGGTATCTGCTCTGCCGGAGATCATCCGGCCGGGTGAAACCGGACTGCTGGCCGAACCGGATAATCCGGCCGATATGGCAGAATCGTTGCTCGAGATGCTCACCAACACAGAACTGCGCGAAAACTGCATACAACAGGGCCACAAACTGGTCGCTGCCCGTTTTAACAACCGGCCGCTGATACGAGATCTTGCAGCCATCTACCTCCAGGCAATCCCTGCACTGGCCCGGCCCGATCAACAATCCTGATCCCCATGCGCATAGCATTTTACGCACCGTTCAAACCTTTGGACCACCCGAACCCTTCCGGGGACCTGATGATCGGCCGGGGAATCTATGATTTTTTGGAAAAACAGGGTCACCAGTCCCGTATCATCAGCCGACTCAGGAGCCGCTGGATATACTGGAAACCTGTCCGGCTCATGCAGGCCAAGCTTGAACAATGCCGGGTTATCCGCATGTTAAAACGTAACCCTGTTGACCTGTGGCTCACCTATCACAGTTATTACAAGGCACCGGATCTCCTTGGGCCAAAGGTATGCACCAGGCTGCAGATCCCATACGCTATTATCCAGCCCAGTTATGGGACCAGGGTCAGCCGCAACTGGAAGACCAGGCCTGGATTTTACCTGAACAAAAAAGCCCTGCTGACAGCGGATACCCTGATAACCGACCGCGATCGGGACTATACCAACCTGCAAAGAATCATTCCCCCCGGCAGGTTACACCGTATCAAACCCGGCCTTGATTCGGAACTGTTCACCTTTAACGAAGAGAGTCGCTCAAAACTACGCACCTCCTGGCAGGCTGGTGCAAAATCGGTTATTCTCACTGCAGCCATGTTTCGCTCCGATGTGAAGACCAGGAGCCTGATCCGGCTGATCAAAAGCTGCATACGTCTGCATAATTCCGGTCATGATTTTCTGCTGGTCATTGCAGGAGATGGGCCTGAAAAAAACAGGCTTAGAAGGCTTGCCGCTGAACTGCCGGAGAAGAAGGTGCTTTTTAGCGGCCGGGTAGCGCGTGAAACCATGTACAAGTACTACTCGTCAGCAGACATTTTTGCCTTTCCCGGCATCAATGAATCTCTGGGTATGGTATTCCTGGAGGCCCAGTCCTGCGGCCTGCCGGTTATTGCCTGCGACAACGGTGGAATCCCGGAGGTGGTCGTGCACAACAGCACCGGTCTGCTCACCTCACTTGATGATGAACCATCCTTTGACCGGGCTCTGCTTGAGCTGCTGACAAATCCGGAAAAACGAAAAAACATGGGCAGGGCTGCTGCAGAATATGTGCGCACAGAACATGATATCAATAAAAACTACCTGCGGATGGAACAGATACTGGTGAAAACGGCAAGCAGGAAACGGAAAATGTATACATGATTTTTTTGCGGTTGCCGATTTTCAGTTATTCATCTTCCCTCGCATACGTTTTTTGACCGTAAACCGTAAACTGTAAACCGATAACCATGACACCAACACAATTCGGCCTGATCCGCCATTCTCTGACCCTGTGGAACGAAGAAAAACGGATCCAGGGCCGCATGAACAGTCCGCTCTCGGAAACCGGATGCAGGATGGCTGCTGCCTGGGGGCCTGAACTGCGGGGACTGCACTGGGACAGGATTCTGGCCAGTGATCTCGGCCGGGTGCAGGAGACGGTCACCCTTGTTAACCAGGAGTTGCACCTGCCCCTCCATATCGATCCCCTCCTGCAGGAGCAGGACTGGGGAGAGTGGAGTGGTTTGAGTTTTCCGGAACTCTTTTCCCGTTTCGGTCCCGAGGTCAGGCAGCAGGAGGCTGCAGGCTGGGCCTTCAGGCCGCCGGGCGGGGAATCAAGAAACGAGGTTCTTGCCAGGGGGCAGCAGGCCCTCAGGGATGCGGCCGACAAGTGGCCCGGCCAAGACATTCTCATTGTCTGTCACGAGGGAATTATCAAGACCCTGCTCTACCACCTGCTTGGCCGTAAATTCCTGCCCGATGAACCAAAAATTCTGGGAGGCTATCAACTGCACCTGCTGCAGATAGATGGAGACGATCTGAAACTCATCGAAATGAATCATCTCAGGCTGACCGGGAAAGAGTAATGAAGGTTATGGTCTACTGCCAGCATGTGCTGGGTATCGGCCATTTGTGCAGGATCATGCTTATCCTGCAGCAGATGTCTGAGCACACAATAACCCTGGTTCTGGGCGGTCCTCCAGTATCTGTTGCCTTGCCGAAGCATGTCCGGATCGTGCAACTTCCCGGGCTACAGATGGACGAGGAGTTTTCCGGCCTGCTGCCGGTTGAGTCCGGACAGGATGTGGCGGCGATCAAAGACCAGCGTACCAATCAGCTGCTGGGTTTGTTCAATGACCTGCAGCCCGATCTGCTGCTGGTGGAGCTCTTTCCCTTCGGCCGCAATGCCTTTTGTTTTGAGCTCCTGCCCCTGCTGGAACAGCTCAAAAAACAAAAAAAATGCCGGGTAGTCTGCAGTGTGCGGGATATACTGGTGGAACGGGACAACACGATTAAGTTCGAACAACGGGTTATTGACCGATTGAATCGTTACTTCCATCTCCTGCTCGTGCACGGTGATCCTGAACTGATCAGCTTGGCTGAAACCTTTTCCCGGATGGATGACATAAAAATACCGGTCTCCTACACCGGATATATCTGTCAGCCGCCAAACCCCGGAGATCGGAAGCGAGTGCGTGAAAGGCTGCATCTTGCGGATAGAGATCAGCTTATCGTGGTCAGTGCGGGTAGCGGCAGTGTAGGAACCTCCCTGCTGCAGTCCGCAGTAAACGCCTTCCCATTTCTAAACCCCGCCCATCTCATGCGGATGCAGATTTTCACTGGTCCCTACATGCCGACCCCTGACTACAACCAATTATCCGCTTCCAAAAATAACAACATCTGCATTAAACGATTCAGCGATAACTTTCCGGCCTGGCTGGCAGCGGCGGATCTCTCTATCTCCATGGGAGGATACAACACGACCATGAACCTGATCGCTTCGGGATGCCGAGCCCTTGTCTACCCCTTTGCACAAAACCATGAGCAACGGATGCGGGCAAAGCAACTGGAAAAAAAAGACCACCTGCAACTGCTGACCGACACGGACCTGCTCCCTGGCGCCTTTGCTGAAAAAATCTCGTGCATATTGACCACAACACCTGAGCCGCCGTCCATCATGCTGAACGGGGCAGCCCGAACCGCCGAGCAGTTAAGCCGCCTTGCCGAATATAGATAAACCAGAAAATACTACAACTTAAACTGAGATGCTAACCCGCATATTTCACAAGTCGAGGCGGCTGCAGATGCGCTGAGCGCAGGAGTAGGCAGGTAAGCGCAGACTCCGATAGTTGCCTATGCCTGCTCCTGCAGCGACAAAGCAGGTGCGGTCGCA
>JAYEKB010000446.1:0-6735 GCA_034660835.1 Thermodesulfobacteriota bacterium | reverse complement strand
CTTCCAGCCCAGGAGCAGGCCTGCGCTGACCCAGAACAGCAGGGACAGGGTTAGCAGGGGAAAGACAAAACCGGTCAGGATAACAATCAGCCCCACAAAGTGCTGCCCCTGGTCAAACATGCTCAGCGTGCTGGTAAAAAGAGAACTGCTGGCATCAATGCCCATCACATTAAAGGTCAAGAGCGGGTAAAAATTGGCAGGCAGGTAGAGCAGCATGCCGGTGGCAGCCAGGGCCAGGGTCCTCTGCACTGAATTCGGATGTTCCCTGTGCAGGCGCCGCAGACAACGGGGACAGACCACGGTATGGCCGGAAGCAGGCTGGATTTTGTCCAACAGCAGGTCGCAACCGGGGCAGACACTGACCTGATCGCTCTGGATTGTGTTGTTGTCAGCAGACACGATGAAAGGATAAATCTCCGATAAAAGGTAGCAATTCTTATTAATTTAACAGATTCCGTTTCACTAAACAACTACCTACTTGAAACAGGTGAGTTTAAATACATGTGAAATATGCAGACTAATAAATATCACGCAGCAGGAGTACGTCATATTTCTGACACCTTTTCCAATTACATCGTTTTTATTCATCCTGCTAAAAAATGACTCCTTAAAACATCTTGTTATCACATGAAAAATTTACAAACAATGTGGATTGGCACACCATTAGCATAACTATTCACAGAGTCTGTTTTTACTCGATGATTTCTTAACCAGACAAGGACCAGCATAATGTTTTCCACTGAACAACGTAATGCCGACAGGTACAAATTCAACTACAACTATCCCATCATGCTCACAGAGGGAACAACCCCGACAGGACGAGTACACCTGGCACAGGTTCTTGATGCAGGTATAGACGGTATGCGACTGTTGCTGGCCGGTTCCAATCCCCTGCAGATAGGCAGCGAGTTGAACCTTTCCTGTTCTCCTGCAGATGACAGTGAAAATGGCCAGGGATTGCAACCTGTCCGCCTACGCTGCAAGGTTGCCTGGCAAGACCTGGACAATAATCAGATCGGTCTGACCTATATTCAGTAACAGGCAACCTTCCTGCTCCCCGGCAAGGCCACCTCCTCCTTGCCGGGGATTTTTTTTGTAAATCACTCGTAACTATTCAGGTGGGTGCTGGAAATTTGCACAACCGCCGACTGTAACTGCTCAGATGTGCTCCAGATTCGTTCATTTAGAGATTCGAAGCGTACTTGTGCTACTCGAGAAGCTCTAAATGGACGAAGGTGGGGTGCAGCTGAACAGTTACAATCACTCTTACTTTTTTTGTGACCGGCAACGCCATTTCTGAAAGACTCTTCTTGTCTTTTTTGCTTTTCCCTGCTATTTCCTGATCAGTTTTTTTCTACCAGCGGATTCCTTCATTTACCGGTTGAGACCATTTTATTAACCTGAATACACTCTGTTCATGAATCCATATCTCATCTTTATCCTGACTGTCCTGATTCTGGGATACCTGCTGAACCTGGTCGTCGCCATCCTGGAACTGCGCTCCCTGGACCCTGAACTGCCGCCGGAGTTCAGTGATGTCTATAGCCGGGAAAAATACCGGCAGTCTCAACAGTATACCAGAGTGAACACCCGTTTTTCACAGATCCACGACACCTTTATGCTGGTGGTCACCATCACGTTCATCCTGGCAGGCGGCTTTAACCAGGTCGATTTGATGGCCCGGGCTTTCGACATGGGCCCTATACCCACCGGCCTGCTGTTCGCCGGAATCCTGGCCCTGCTCTCAACCATTATCGGCCTGCCCTTTTCCTTGTACTCAACCTTTGTCATTGAAGAGCGCTTCGGTTTTAATAAGACCACCGTGAAAATTTTTATCTTGGACCTGGTAAAATCCGTAATTCTGGCTCTCTGCATCGGTGGTCCGCTGCTGGCTGCCGTACTCTGGTTTTTCCAGGCCGCCGGTAACCTGGCTTGGCTTTACTGCTGGCTGGCGGTTACCGTATTTATCCTCATTCTTCAGTTCCTGGCACCGGTGTTGATCATGCCTCTATTTAATAAGTTTACCCCTCTTGAAGATGGTGACCTTAAAAATAGTATCACCGACTATGCCCGGGCGCAGCAATTTGCCATAAAGGGTATCTATACCATGGACGGCTCCAAACGTTCCACCCGGCTCAATGCCTTTTTTACGGGCTTTGGCCGCTTTCGCAGGATTGTCTTTTTTGACACCCTGGTGGATAAACTGAACACCGGCGAGATCGTCTCCGTGCTGGCCCACGAGATGGGACATTTCAAACACAAACACATCTTCAAGATGATGGCTGCATCCGTCCTGCAGATGGGTATAATGTTTTATATCCTTTCCCTGTTCCTGGGTAACCAGCAACTCTTTGCAGCCTTTGGCATGGAACACATCTCCATTTATGGCAGCCTGTTTTTTTTCGGTTTTCTCTATACACCGGTCTCTACCCTGCTCTCCATCTTTTTTAATCTATTTTCAAGAAAACATGAATATGAAGCGGACGCATGGGCGGTGACCAGCACGGGACGCGTGCAAGAGTTGATCAGCGGCCTGAAAAAACTCAGTGTCCATAATCTGTCCAACCTGACACCGCACCCGTTCAATGTTTTTCTCAACTACTCCCATCCGCCGGTTCTGCAGCGCATCAGAGCTATTGAACAACTATCAAAACCATGACAGACCAGCAGAAAGTCGAGCCGGAAATAACCTGCCCAATCTGCGGCCGAGATTGTGCTCCGGCTGCACTGGTGTGGTCGGAGCACACTGAACAACCACTCTGCCCGGAGTGTCTGGCCGAGGAGGAGAGCTGTGGCTGTGCCGACGATTGAAGAACTGCAACAGTTATGGCTTAGCCAGCTGACGTACGAATTTGCAGATATCTGTTTCCAATACCGGCTGGATCTGCATGCACCGGTTTTCGAGCTTTCAGGAGGCGTAAAACAGTTAGGCTGCTGGCTGCCCGCCCAGAGAACAATCAAAATAAGCCGCCACCTTATCATGGACCATCCCTGGAACGTGGTGCTCATGGTGCTCAAACATGAGATGGCCCACCAGGTGTGCAGTGAACTATTCGGCTGCAGCAGTACAGGTCATGGCCGTGATTTTGGCCGGGCCTGCCAACTGCTTGGCATCCCATCCCCTTACTGTCGCTCATCCGGAGACCTGGCAGCTGTTGTTGCCGAGTTGCCGCAAGACCGGCAGACAGCTGCAGGTAGAAAAATCATTGAGCGAATCAGCAAATTACTGGCCCTTGCAGGATCGGACAACGAACATGAGGCCGCCCTTGCCATGCAGCGTGCTACAGAACTTCTGAACCGTCACAACCTGGACATGGCCTCAGTTGACAATCCTTCCGCCTGCACGCGCGTCATCATCAATACCGGATCCAAACAGATCCCCGCTTACAGGCGGTCAATATGCGCTATTCTTCGGGATTACTTTTTTGTCCAGGTCCTCTGCTCCTCACTCTATGACCCGCACACCGACAACTCATACAAGACTATTGAACTGCTGGGAAGAGTCGAAAACGTGCCTGTAGCCGAACACTGCTACCACTTCCTCGAACAGCAGCTGGCCGGCCTGTGGCAGAAAAACCACCATAAATTCCAAGGCAACAGCCGAACCGCCAGAAACAGCTATTACCTTGGCCTGCTGCACGGCTTTGCCGAAAAAATGGCAACCCAGACACAAAACAGTCGCGCAACAGAACACGCCACCCATGCAACAGCCACTCCCGGCTCCCTGGCAATCAGCCGGGACAGCAAGCTGCAAAATTTTGTCAGCTTTCACTTTCCGCGCCTGAAAAAACGTTCGTCCCGAGGAGTCAGGATCTACAGGCACCCCTATGAAGAGGCGGTGGACACCGGCAAGACCATTATTCTACACCAGGGCGTTGAAGATAAAAAAGAAGGACTGCAGGGTTTGCTGCGGGGATAAGGGAAAACGTATAAACAGATTTACAGCTTTACCGGAGTCGTAAAGCCCGGCGGTTTGATTGCCAGCATGGAACAGTCGATGGTGTTAAGAATGGATTCTGCGGTATTTCCCATAAAAAATCCTGAAATACCGGTACGGGCTACAGTGCCCATGACAACAACATCGATCTTGTTTTTCTTAATAAAATCATTAATAACTTCACATATCTCTCCTTCAAGCAGGTGCAGTTGTGGAGCAAGGTAGGCAAAAGTTTCTTTTGCCAGTGTCTTTTGAAGCTGCCTCTGCTGCTTATCAAGCCACGACCTGTGCAGTTGCCGCGTTTTCTCGCCCCAGCTTTCCACCTCGGCATCATCAAAGTCAGACCCTATACCATCTAAAATGGTGTGGCTGTTTTTCATCCAGGCATGAACAATATGCAGATGGCCGAATTCCGAGAGGGCAAGCGATGAAGCCATTTCCAGAATCTGCTTATTCAGGGCACTTTTTTCCTGATCACCACTTTCAGGCTCAATATCCACTGCAGCCAAAACACGCTGGTATTGAACAGACTCACCCGGCTTCAAAATCCACACCGGGCATGGACATTTTCGCAGCAGATGCATATCAGTGCTGCCAAGCAACAACTGATTCAACCGTCTGCTGCCGCCGGACATTTTCATAACCAGATCAAAGTTGTTTCGCAGCACCTCACGGATAATTTCCAAAAATACGGTTCCCGGGATAACCCTGGTTTGAACTGTAACCCTGTCCCGGACATGTTGGACCATGTTGTCAAGCTGAACCAAGCGGTTGTCAACAATTTCCGAGATGAGCCTGTCCCTCCTTTCCCTGCCGATTACCCGCAGATCTCCGGAAAGTTCAACGACATCGACAACAGTCAGATCGGCCTGATTTTCCGTTGCCAGGGAAACTGCCCGTTCAAGTGCTGTTTCCCGCCAGTTGTCTCCTCCGGCAATTAACAAAATATTGGAAAATCGCTTCATAGCCGGTCTCTACCCACTTAACATCACCGGTCGCTCCGGTTTAGCGAGATCAGACAATCCTATAATCATAGATTGATCCTGCAACATGTCACAAAATTTTTCGGCTGAAACGGGGGGGCTGAAGAGATAGCCCTGAACTATGTTGACCTCACGCCGGCGCAGAAACTCGAGCTGTTCTTCATTTTCAACACCTTCGGCAACAATTTCAAGTCTCAGACTGTGGCCCATGGCAATGATTGCCTCAACCAGGGCTTTGTTGTTCCAATCTTCCTGCAGGTCACGAATAAAGCTGCGGTCTATCTTCAAGACCTGCAAGGGGAAACGTCTCAGGTAGCTGAGAGATGAATAACCGGTGCCGAAATCATCCAGGGCCAGGGTAACACCATTATCATGCAGGGTCTTCAGGATGGTCAAGGGCTTGTCCGAATCCTGCAACAGCAGGCTTTCAGTAATTTCAAGCTCCAGCCTGTCACAAGGCAGACCGCTCAATGACAGTGCTTTGTTGACGGCCTTTAGCAAAGCGCCGGTGCGAAACTGCTGCGGTGAAACATTGATCGAAATCTGCAGTTTTTCATTGGAGAATTCCCGCCACCGCACCGCCTCCCGACAGGCTTCCTCAAGAACCCAGCTCCCGATATCATTAATAAACCCCATTTTCTCAGCCAGAGGGATAAAGATATCCGGCAATACGTCGCCCAGTTTCGGGTTATGCCAACGCAGCAGTGCCTCAGCTCCGAATATCCGGCCCCTGGTTATATCAACTTTGGGCTGAAAAGAGAGAGAGAACTCTTTGTTGGCAAACGCATCCCGCAAATAGTTGGACATCAGCATCTGTTCTTCAGAAGAGTGGCGCATCTCACGGGAAAAAAAACGGTAGTTGTTGCGGCCATCCTCTTTAGCCTGATACATGGCCATATCTGCGTACTGCATGAGTTGATCAAGCGACTCACCATCATCGGGGTAGATACTGATACCGATACTGACGGTAGTATAAACTTCCTGTTCCTCGACCATGAAGGGTTGTTTGAATAGATCAACCAGTTTCCTGGCTACTACCTCGGCGTGAGCGTTCTCTTCCAGCTCTTCGAGCAGGATTGTAAATTCGTCTCCCCCGGTGCGAGCCGGAGTATCACTCTCCCGCAGCAGGGTGCGGATACGGGTGGCAGTCTGTTTCAGGACCTCATCCCCGGTGAAATGGCCGAGGGTATCGTTGATATTTTTAAAATTATCAAGGTCGATGAAGATCAGGGCCGCCTTCTTACGGTGCCGGCGGGCCCGGATAAAGGCCGAATCCATAATAGACTTCATATAGTGACGATTGAACAGGCCGGTCAACTGGTCAAAACTGGCCTGGTAGATCAGCTTTTCCTCCCATTCGGACCGTTCTGTAATGTCCTGTACAATGACCAGAATAATCGGCGGCACATCCTGAGAGGATAATTGTATTCTGGCTTCCATCGGATAGGTAGTGCCGTTCTTGCGCCGGTTCATACCTTTGTAGACAACGGATTCCTGACGGCCGTTTTGTAAAGGTGCAAGCAGTTGAGTAAATGAGTGGCGATCCAGATCGCTAAAAATATCGAGAAGATTGATACCTGTGAACTCTTCATGTGAATAACCCAGGTTTTCAACTGCCCCCATATTGACCTGCCTGCAGTTCAGGGTATTGGCATCCACAACAAAAATTTCATTGGAACTGTCGTTGAAAATTCGTCCCAGTCGGTTAGCGAGCGTGTTCTTTTCTTGTTTAAGTTCCTCCACCAAGTTTTGGTTTTCATGACGCAGCCGCATGGTGAGAAGAAAATTATTATTAATCCCTTTGTTGAACTTGAG
>JAYEKB010000445.1:0-6737 GCA_034660835.1 Thermodesulfobacteriota bacterium | reverse complement strand
GTTGGTGAGCAGATTGATGTGGTGTGAAAGGCATTGTAGCGGATACCTTCATCTGCCAGTTTGGTCAACGTGGGCGTGTGTACCTCGCCGCCAAAAGTGTCGGCAATGCCGAATCCAACATCATCGATCAGGATGATCAGGATATTGGGTGCATCTTCAGACAGTCGCTGCGGTTCCGCTGCCCATTTCATTATAGAGTCCTGCAGCCTCGGCTTTGCCACGCTCTCTGATGCTGGTGGTGGAAAGGGGAGGACTGAACCATCGTCAGGCATCCCGGCAAGAGCACCTCCTGACAGAAGAATTCCTGCTGTTACAATTAATAGTAATTTATTGGTCATATTTTTCTCCATTATAATGCGTTTCAAGAAAATTCAGGCGCGCTTGCTGCTTACGGTGATGGCCTTGGAAGATTCCCTGTCTTTATAAATATTTTATCGTTGTCTTGCCGATGGTGCCGTTGAAGGTAAAAGGCGCCTCATCGTAGTAGTCCAGTGACACCGGCGAATCCTTGTCGGTGCCGACGTCAAACGTTGCATTCGAAGTAAAGTGGAGCGACATGGCCACCGGCACAAGACCCTGGCCCACCACGGCGCCATTGACTCGCAGGGTTATGTCCATTGCTCCGCCGATCTTGTCAACCAGCCTCGACTCAACCTCGATTGTCGTCTTGCCAACGGGCAATACATCTTGCGAACGGATTTTCGTCCGTTGGATCTCAAAAAGGTTGAATTCGTAGGAAAGAACGCCGTCCTTCACGTAACATGTTAAACCACCTGAGAATCCGGCAAGTGCATAAAGCACACCGTTCGCTTTCTCAGGCACATCAACTTCCATTGTCACCAGGCTGCTCACCTTCCCCAGCTTGGGAGCCGCAGATTCCGGCATTCCGACAATGGGTTCATCAAAGGTCCATTCGGTCAGTAATGGTGCAGGGGCATCCTCCGGATGGTAAAGCACCGTCGACCACAGGCCGCCTCCAATAGGCAGGTTTTTGTTCTTGGCCGATTCGGTCAGGAACAACGCTTTCAATTCCTCTAGTTTTTCAGGTTCTCTAGCGGCAAGGTCGTTTGCCTGACTCCAGTCTTCATCGATGTGGTAGAGTTCCCAGGTATCCGTCAGTGGCGACCATTCCCTGATGCCTTTCGGTATGCCGCCCACCCACGGCTCGCGCGGCCCCCGAGCGCTGGCGAACCAACCGTTATGATACACACCCCGGCTGGCCATAATATCGAAAAACTGGGTGATCCTCGTCCCCTCCGCCTGAGCATCCGGAAACGTATACACCATGCTCACACCGTCGAATTCATCTTGAGCTACACCGTTAACGAACTGCGGCGGGTTGATACCCAGGACTTCATAGATGGTCGGTACGATGTCGTTGACATGGTGGAATTGAGGCCGTGGGCTGGTGTCGTGCTTGAGTTGCTTGGGCCAGGAGACAGCCATCGGTTGACGCGTGCCACCAAAATAGGCGCCTTGCAGTTTCGTTCCCTGGTAGGGCGTACTGCCGGCCCAGGCCCACCCCGCGTGATACATATTGTCGGTCTTGGGGGTGCCCAAAGCATCAAGTCCGCCAAGTTCCTCAAGCGCCGTGAGATGTTGCGGAATTGTGGTCGGGATGCCATTCTGGGCAAGCTGTTCGCTGATGGTGCCATACAAGCCTTCGGAAGAGGAACCGTTGTCACCCCATATATAGAAAATAAGCGTATTATCCAACCTCCCCTGCTTTTCGATCTCGGCGATCACCCGGCCCACATTGTAGTCAGCGTGTTCGGTGAATCCAGCAAAGACCTCCATCAGTCGACGCTGAAAGGGCTTTTCCGTTTCGGGGATGGAATCCCACGATGCCATGGAATCTGCCCGTGGTGTGAGCTTGGCGTTTTGAGGAATCCAGCCCAGCGCTTTCTGTCGGACAAAAGCGCGCTCACGATATTTGTCCCAGCCATCGTCGAACTTGCCCTTGTATTTGTCGGCCCATTCTTTGGTGACCTGGTGGGGACCGTGCGCAGCGCCCGGTGCCCAATACATGAAAAAGGGCTTGTCAGGAGCATAGGCCTTTTGTTCACGCAGCCAGTGGATCGCATCATCCGCGATGTCTTCCGATAAATGGTAATAATCATGGCCACCGGAAGTGTGTGGCGTTTCCACATAGCTCGTGTTGCGTACCAGAGTAGGTTCGTATTGTGAAGCCTCGCCCGCAAGGAAGCCATAGAAATATTCAAATCCATAGCCGGTGGGCCAGTATTCGAATGGCCCTTTGGAGGTGATCTGTTCTTCAGGCGTGTTATGCCACTTGCCCCAGGCTCCGGTATTGTAACCGTAGGCCTTCAGCACTTCTGCCATCGTCGCCGACGACTTCGGAATGATTCCGCTGAAGCCATCGAAGTCATTTGCAATCGCCGCAATCTGGCCATTACCTACGCGTGTGTGGTTACGTCCGGTCAGCAACGCGGCGCGCGTCGGTGAGCACATGGCGGTTGAATGAAAGCGATTATAAGAGATTCCTGATTGAGCGATCTGGTCAAGCGCCGGCGTGTTAATTTCACCGCCATACGTGGAAGGTGTACCGGCTCCAACATCATCAATCAAGATGATCAGGATATTCGGGGCATCGTCGGGTAGACGCTTCGGCTCGACTCGCTTTTTGTAGGTTGAGCTTTCGATCGTCACCCCCGCCTGGGATGCCGAGGGGGTTGGCGGAAACGGCAGGATAGCACCATTACTCGATGTTACCGTTGTACCGGCAGATCCCGTGGTCGTCATCAGCAGAGCCAATGCAGTTACTGCTAAAAAAACGATAAAAAATTTCTGTGAAAGTTTCATAACGTTCTCCCCTCATTTATTTAGTTATTCCGAATTGTTACCCAAGTAGTTTACTATGCATTTTCAAATCGATATTTAGATTCAATAATTGATGATAACAAATATTATATACTTTAATTTAAAAGTCCAATGACTTTTTGTCATGTTTTTGATAACTATAGGTCATGGTTATTGACATACGATATATCCGACAGGTTGAAGCCCTTGCCAGGCATGGAAACTTTGGCCGTGCGGCCCGGGAACTGGGCATGACTCAGCCGGGTTTAAGCCGGGCCATCAAAACCCTGGAAAACATCCTTGATGTTTGTCTGTTTGACAGAAATCAACGGGAAATAACACCGACCGTTTACGGGCAACATATTCTGAAATTCGGCAAACCTCTACTGCGGGATAGTGAGCGGCTTGAAGCTGATCTGAAACTTCTTAAAAAAGGTGCCGGCGGTGAACTGAAAATCGGGGCCGGACCAATACCCGCGGAAATTTTTCTGGGCAGGGTACTCGGGGCCATGTCAAGGAAATACCCGAACCTGCAGATTCGGGTCATTGTCGAACGACCGACAACCCTCCACAGGCTGCTGCAAAAGAGATCCGTAGATGTAATGCTTGCCGACACCCGGGTACTGGATGATCGAAACGGTCTGGACATCACAACCCTTCCCGGCTACCCGATCTGTTATGTTTGCCGAAAATCTCACCCCTGTCTTGAACGGGATCAATTTACCCTGAAGGACATCTTTGACTATCCCATTGCCACCCCCTGGATTCCGGAAGTCATTTACGAGACCGTTGCCCAGAGGATCGGAATATCAAAGGCGGAACTGGTCCGGTTCAAAAATGGCCTGATCGAGTGCAGTTATTTCAAGCTGCTCATCGATACCGTCCTGAACAGCGATGCCGTCGGCTGCGGTATAGAGCCCATCTTTTCCAGGGAAATCAGGGAAAAAAATATGGTCCTGCTGCCGGTCACCTGCCCCGGTGTCAGCTCACAGTATGAGATCGTTACCCTGGAGAAATACACTCTCTCGCCAGCCATACGGATTTTTCGACAAACAATAATGGATGTTTTATTGAACCAGCCATGAGCCGACCGGTAGAGGCGGAGATACGAAAAGCCCGTCGCAATATATGCAGCCGATACTGTTTTTTCAGATAGTTGGTGTTTTCCAATGTTATGCTTTTGTCCCATGCTATTTCCCAATTCATGCTTACTATAGCATCAGCAGATAACAACTGGTCATAGTGGCATACCGAAAACAAGTGGTCCCTAACCGATACCTACTTCAAGGGAAAGAGACATGATATTCACCGATCAAAAGATACAGACCTTAAAGCTCACAGGCAATCAGGCGACCTATAAAGATAGTGAGTCTCCTCTTTATATCCGTGTGGGCGGCAAAACTAAGGCATGGTTCATCCGTTACCAGTTAAACGGTAAACGGCATATAATAAACCTCGGCCAGTATCCCGATATGAGCTTGAAGGATGCCCGCATCATGGCTGAAAAACGGCTGTTCGAGGTCAAGGAAAGCGCTGACCTGACACAGGTGAAGCGTAATGATAAAGAATCCGCCACCATGACCGACCTGTGGGTGGAATACCTCAAAACGCGTAGTCGCCGTCAGAAGAAGGCCGACAGTACTCTTGATGAGGAATACAGAGAATGGGAGGAGTGGATAGAACCTGCCTTGGGCAGCATGAAGGTAACTGATGCAGGGAGACCTGTCGTCGTGGCCTTGCTGGACAGCATCGCCGATGATGCACCAATCATGGCAAACCGGACTCACAGTCTCTTGAACATAATGTTTGATGTGGCCATTGACCTTGGCTGGTTGAATCAGCATCCAATGTACAGGTTCAAGGAGGCAGGCGACTTAGATGACAGCAGGAGCAGAGAGCTCTCTGATGGCGAGATACGGGCACTCTGGCCCGCCTTCGATGAGTTGGGTGCCAATTCCAGGGACATACTGCGACTTATTCTCCTGACCGCACAGCGCCCTGATGAGGTTATGTCTATGCGATGGGAAGACATCGACCTTGAAGAGTGCCTCTGGACACAGCAGGCGAACAAAGCCCGGACTACAAATTTAGTGCCACTCTCCCGGCAAGCGATGGATATATTCTCGCGTCGTCCTGATAATTCCGAGTGGGTCTTCCCCGACCGCAGGTATAAGGGTCGTAAGAGTTCCTATACCCAGCATACCAAGCAGGCGCGACAAAAAGCCACGAAGCTCAGCGGTATTGCCAACTGGCGATCACACGATTTGCGCCGCACTGCCCAAACAATCATGAGCCGCCTCGGGATTAAACCCCATATTGTCGAGCGCTGTCTGAATCATGCCATTGATAAAGGTGCTGGGACAGACGACAGATACAGCTACCTTGACGAAAAGCGTTCTGCCCTGAATAAGCTTGGCCGTGAGGTTGACCGGATCAACGGCGGCTTGTAGCCGCTGTTCAGCTCAGCTCAGCTCAGCTTTCCACAGCATTTTTTGTACTTCTTGCCTGATCCGCAGGGACAAGGGGCGTTGCGGCCGACTTTTTCCTCCTGACGGCGAACGGTTTTTGGCGTTTGATTCTCGGTGCCCGCTCCGGCCGCTTTGGCCATTTCCAGTTCTTTTTCCCGCTGGCGGCGCTGTTCTGCTTCAAGGCGGGCCACTTCGTCATCCTGGACGATCTGAACCCGCATCAGGGTACTGGCAGTCTGCTCCTTGACGGTTTCAATCATGGACAGGAACAGGTTGAATCCTTCTTTTTTGTACTCATCCAAAGGATTCTTCTGGCCGTAACCGCGCAGGCCGATACCCTCTTTGAGGTGATCCATGTTGAGAAGATGCTCTTTCCAGTGGGTATCAACCATCTGCAGCAGGATCATGCGCTCAAGCTGGCGCATCTGCTCCGGTTTGTTACGTTCAGTCTGGGCCTGGTAGGCATGATCAACCTCAATCCGAAGTTTATCCTGCAAAGAATCAAAATCAAGATCCTGACGGTCCGACTTGTTCCAGTTCAGGGCAATGTTAAAGATCTCAGACACCTGTTCATCAAAGGCCTGCCAATCCCAGTCCTCGGAAGGGGTGCGATCTAAAACTGTACCACCAACAGTCCTCTCTACGAGATCGCTGACCATGTCTTCTACTATTTCAGTGACATTATCACTTTGCAGTACTTCACGGCGCTGACCATAGATGACCTCACGCTGCTTATTCATAACATCGTCATACTCAAGCAGATGCTTACGAATATCAAAGTTATGTCCTTCCACCTTGCGTTGGGCGTTTTCAATGGCCTTGGAAATCATGGAGTGCTCAATGGGCTCATCTTCTTCCATGCCGAGTTTGTCCATAATGGAGGACAGGCGGCCGGAACCGAAAATCCGCAGCAGATCATCCTCAAGCGACAGGAAAAACCGGGACGACCCTGCATCCCCCTGGCGACCGGAACGACCGCGCAGCTGGTTATCAATACGGCGGGATTCATGGCGGCTGGTACCCAGAATATGCAGGCCGCCTAACTCACGCACCCCTTCACCGAGTTTAATATCAGTACCACGACCGGCCATGTTGGTAGCAATGGTTATCTTGCCTTTATGTCCGGCATCGGCAACGATTTCCGCCTCGCGCTCATGTTGCTTGGCATTAAGTACATCATGGGGAATTTTTTCTTTTTTGAGCATCTTGGAAATCTTTTCCGACACGTCAATGGAGATGGTACCAACCAGCACCGGCTGCCCCTTTTCGTGCAAATCTTTAATTTCCTGAACAATGGCCCGGTATTTTGCCTTCTGATTTTTATAGATCACATCGGCGTAGTCGTCCCGAATCATATCCTGGTTGGTGGGAATGATAACAACATTCAGGTTATATATCTTCTTGAATTCCGGTGCTTCCGTGTCAGCTGTACCGGTCATGCCAGCCAGC
>JAYEKB010000444.1:0-6775 GCA_034660835.1 Thermodesulfobacteriota bacterium | reverse complement strand
ATTGGTGGCAAGACCCGGTCGTTCCACATCTCCAATGGCCAGGATCTTGTCGTCACTGGTGCGGCCCGCATCATCGGTCTTGATCCAGGAGCCGCCGGCAACTTTGACCAGCTCGACACTCTCGGGCAGAAACGGCAGGCTGGGCACATCACCAATCGAGATAATCACGGTCTGGGCCGGGATCAGCTCGTCCTTGTCCGTGACCAATCCCTTGTCAGTCACCTCTTTGGTCATGACCGGCCACTTAAAGGTAGCGCCAAGGGCTTCAGCCGCATCACGCTCCGCGCCAAAGGCCAGCGGCTTCTGGATATCCACCATGGTAACCTCTTCAGCACCCAGGCGATAACACTCGGCAGCAACGTCACAGCCCACATTGCCGGCACCGATAATAACAACCTGCTTGCCGGTCTGCATGGGGTTCTTGCTCTTGGCTGCCTTCAGGTAATCCAGGGCCGGGATAACCCGATCATGGCCCGGGAAGGGTATAATTTTAGGCTGATGAGTACCAACAGCAATGATCACATAATCAAACTCTTTTTTGAGTTCTTCTATCTTTTCCCGGGTCATTGTTACGCCCAGGTTGACAACAACATTATCTTCTTTAAGAAAACGCTCAACCTCCATGTCCCATACCGCTTTGGACAGACGCTCCCAGGGAATGGTCTGGGCAAGTTTACCGCCCAACTGATCGGCTTTTTCAAAGATATGGGCCTCAATACCGGCCAGGGCCAGATGCCAGGCCGCACCCATACCGGCAGGACCACCGCCGATAATGGCCACCTTGTGACCGGTTGACGGTTTGGCCTTGGGCGGATCAACTGTGCGTACCGCCTGACCTAATACGGAAGCATCAATGGAATAATCCACCTTTTTCCGGGAACAGTTCTGGATACAGAGGTTGGGACAGATAGTACCGCAAACAGAGGCCGGAAACGGCGTGTAGCGCAGCAGCATCTCGTAGGCCTCATCGGTCTTGCCATCACGGATTAGACGCAGCCGATCAATGGTGGGGATATGCATGGGGCAGTAATAGGTACAGGGCGCGGCTGAATCACGATTTGCCCAGAAGGGCTTGCGCCGCCGCATTTCCCCTGATTCCACAACACCAATCAGTGAGCGCTCCAGTCCGGGAGCAAGGTCTCTCAAAGGATCACCACCACCAAACCCCTGACTCCAGACCCGCTTGGCAAACTCTGCCATGGGCATGGGGCCGGAAAACATCAGGGCCCGTTCCTGGGGTGTAATGGCGGTGAGTAAATTCCACTCATCACGTTTGCAAAGGGTTTCGAAGAGTTCCGTCCGTCCGATGGCCTCAAGATAGCCGGGCAGCTTATCAATAAGCCACTGCCACTCTTCGTCCGTGGGTTTGGTCAGCTTGGCATTGGTGCGAGAATAACTGTCATCGGTGGTGCCCCGATAATAAACCTGGCCGCCGACCATGCCGACACAGGGACGATAGCCCAAAATGTTGTCTGCATTCTTGGCCTCATAGCCACAGATGATGCCGATACCACCGCAGTTGAACTCGGCAAACGTATCACCCACCGAGCCCAATACCCACATCTCTGGTTTTTCATGCTCGGGATTCCACTTGGTCATGGTCAAACCACGGGCACCAATGGAACCGCCGATCATCACCCTGCCGCCGGCCATGGCATTACAGACACCGTTGGTGGCATCCCCCTTGACAATGATATCAGCCCCGATATTGAGATAACCAACATCATCAGAGGCCGAGTCTTCACTGATTATGGTGGCTCCGGCCAGTCCCATACAACCAAGCCGCTGACCGGCAGGACCGGTGACCCGGAGAGTCACGGGATGATCTTCAGTCCCGAGCCGCAACCCGATATTATGCTGGCCAAACGACTCCAGGATCAACTCATCAGCAGCAGCGGCAGCTCCGCGTACCTCTTCCTCAAATATCTTGGAGGTTAAGCGCAAGCCGTTTGCATCCTTGCCGCTTACCGTTACAATTTTTTTATCTTGTTTGCTCATATCTATAGGGATCAGGGATTAGGGGTAAAGGGATACGTAACTGCTCCTCCCGGTAACCACCAATTTATTCTGACTTCTGTCCTCTGGCTTCTGTCTTCTGATCAGCAGGTATACTTAATTTTCAATCGCTCTGCGGCGTCGGCATCGTCAATACCCAGCGCATCGGACATGCCGATGGGCAGGCTCTGCGATCTGCCGAGCGGGGCCATAATCTTTTTCATTTCAGTCCTGATACCCATATAGGTATCAGCCACCCGCTGGGCAACATCATCCGGGTCAAGCCTGCGGAACAGTTTCTCGTTCTGGCTGGTAATACCCTTGGGACAAATGCCGACATTACAGACGTTGCAGCGCCCCATCTCATTGCCAAGACAACCGGCGCTGGACTGCATGATGTACTTGCCGATATGGACGCCCGAGGCACCGAGCATGATTAAAGCCATGCCGTTCTGGGTGACATTGCCGTTCTTGCCCACACCACCGGCTGCAAAGAGCGGAATCTCGTTCTGACGACCCTGAGCAACCAGGTCCAGGTAACACTCGCGCAGGTTGGAGGCAACGGGATGGCCGGTTGCATCCAGGGATACGTTATAGGCCGCACCGGTACCGCCGTCGATTCCATCGATCAGCATGCCGCCTGCATACGGATTACGCACCAGATTGTTGAGCACGGACTTGGCTGAGGTCGAACCGGAAATCTTGGGATAGACCGGCACCCGGAAGCCAAAGGCCATGGACATAGTCTGGATCATCTTCATGACACTCTCCTCAATGGAGTAGAGCGTCTGGTGGACCGGCGGTGAAGGCAGATCCACGCCTTCGGGCACACCGCGCAAACGGGCGATCAGCTTGGAGACCTTGAACCACATCAGCAAACCGCCGTCACCGGGCTTGGCACCCTGGCCGTACTTGATCTCAATGGCTGCCGGGTCACACTGCATATCAGGGATAGCACGGATAATCTCGTCCCAGCCAAAGTAACCGGAGGCGATCTGCAGGATGATATACTTGAGAAACGGGCTCTTAAGCACCCAGGGAGGACAACCGCCCTCGCCGGTGGCCATGACCACGGGAATTCCCAGCACCTCGTTACAGTAGGCCACGCCCTGAAGGAGGCCAAGCCACATGTTGGGCGACAGGGCACCAAAGGACATGGAGCCGATCACAAAGGGGAAGATTTCGCGGGTGGGCGGGATCCACTCACCAGCGGCCTTGCGGCGAAGATATTCTTCAGGCGGCAGTACACGCCCCAGGATCGTGTTGGTACTGAATTCGTGACGCCCGGCATCCAGAGCCGGGTCGGTGAGCATGGAGATCCGGCCAAATGAGATACGGTCAAGGATGGTCTTGCCCGGTGCATTACGGCGGCCGCCGCGTTTCCAGGCTTCACCCTTCTGGTTCATATGGAACTGGGAACGATGCTCATTTGGATTTGGCACCGGTCCGATTGCCTCGTTGGGACAAACAGAGGCGCACATACCGCAACCGATACACATCTTGTCAATAGAGGTGTGCTGGCGGATACCTACAAAATGGCGAAACTCGTTACCGCGTTTCTTTTTGAGAATATCTAACTTAGGCATTCTCTGCCTGCGGTAGGTCAGGTAAATCGCCTGCTTGGGGCAAACAGCCGTACATTGGCCGCACAGGGTACAGCGATCTTCACGGTGCTGTATGATCCAGGGCAGGTCGCTGTAGGTTAAGCTGCTTGGCTGAGTGTAAACGGATCGAACTGAGACCATATCAGGAGTTCCTTTCTCTCTGGTGGGATAATAACTGTATGTTCGCGCATGGGCTGGAAGTCAAGGGACGGATCACGATCCGGTATCAGGGCTTCAACGCCGCACATCTCTGAGGCAATAGCCCAGGCTCCGGGCCGACCGCCAACGGTTGCCGGTCGTAATTTTTTCTGGTCCATGACCAGCATGCTGGTTTCATCGGGCAGGGTAGCTATCACCGCATTGGGACCATCTATAATCAAACGGCGGCAGGCCGTACGCAATCCTTTGAGGAAATCACCCTGGGGGTGCTTATCAAGCTCTTCGGTTTTGAGCGGTGTAATAATGTGCTTGTACGTTTCCAGGGGCAGACCGAGCTTTTTTATCACGTAATGCAGGATATGGGTAAAAACCTCGGAGTCGGACTGGTAGCCGGTATAACCGGGAATGTTCTTGCCGATCAACCATTCCTTGATAGGGACAAAAGCGGTGTTCTCACCATTGGTCATGGTGGAGATGCCCTGAATAAAGAAGGGGTGACAGGCATAGAGGTTGATGCCGTAGTTAGTATTCTGTCGTCCCTGGGCCATGACTACCCGGGCCTTGATCCGGTCGTCGTGAAGGCCGAGAGCGTCGCCTACTTCAAGCGGCCAGCCCACTTCCTTGATCATTACAACATCGGACCAGAAAGAGAACACGGTGAGATCGCCGCCATGCTCCTCACCATCCCTTCGCAGGAAAAGGCGGGTCTTCATCAGCTTGTCTTCAAGTTCCGCCTCGGTCAGTCCGTCCGGTTTTCTATACACCCTGACAACATATTGAAAACGGTCGTCAGCTTCTACAAGATCGGGACTCACGTTAAAGGAGTGATCATACCTCTCCTTAAAACCACTTTTTTCCATAATCGTATGAAGGCGCTCAAGAGCGTCTTCAGTATGGCATATACCGGAAAGAATTACATGGATGTCCTTCTGGTACTTAAAATCCTCAAAACTGACACCGCGCAGCAGCAGGCCGAGACCACTGCCGTCATACCCTTCCTGCATGGCCTCCATGCCTACCAGGACCTCATACGGAGAAAAGGGTGTATCTGCGGTTTTCAGGGCTAAACGACACATAGGTGACTCCTGGAAATTCGATACAATGATTATCTTGATACAGTGAAAGCAGGCCGTGCTGATAGATGCACTGTGGTGCCCGCGCACAGCCGAAAACGAATACAGGAAAAACGACGTTCTGTCAAGTACAAAGCATGTGGGCACACCAATTATTAGCGGTTGCCGGACAGAGAATAGAATGAAAAAAATGACGCTGTCCCTGAAGGGACAGCGTCACAATATCTACAAAGAATAACCGGCTGCGAAAACGCTGCCGGAAAAGGCGGCAGGGAATCAAGGAGAAGGAAATCCTATTTGGTTAAGACCTTACCGATATCTCGGGCCTTATCGACCTTTTCCCTAACAGCAGATACCTCACGTACCCCGGGGATGCTTTTCTTAATATCCAGACCGGCTTCCTCCACGTCATCAAGACCGCGTTTAAAAGATCCGATGGCCTTACCGAGACCTGAACCGATCTCAGGCAACTTTTTCCCGCCAAAAATAAGAAAGGCGATCCCTAAAATAACAACAAGTTCAGGTGTTCCAAGTCCAAACATAATTCACCAAGTGTTAACAGTTAATAGTGGATAATGGATAGTTGATAGTTATCAAGCTGAAAGCAGTGTAAAAAAACTATCCACTTTCAACTCTCAACTATCAACTATCAACTCTCCTTCGTGTTGTCTTCTTCCAGGGGCTTGGGCTCATCTTCCTTCTTGGTGGCATCCTTAAAGTTCCTGATCCCCTTACCGATGCCGGAGCCGATCTCCGGCAGTTTACCGGCACCGAAGATGATTACAATAATAACCAGAATTATAACCAACTCAGGCATTCCAAGTCCGAACATAGTATCACCTCTTTAATAGGTTACAGTGGCCGGTATAAGACACGACAACATCGAGTACCAAACCTTCCTGCACCTGATTCTACATAATTACATTAAGTTAAATGTTACCTTTACAGCATTAGAACGCTCTATGTGTAACAAGATACCATAGCACCGTGATCTATGCCCTGTCAATAGCCTAAACCGGGACAAAAAACACAGGGAACAGGAGGGTCAGGCCTGACATTTTGATATTTTCACAAGGTGCCCTCTTGTAGATGCAACCCTGTCAGCCAGGTTGGAATTGTTTTTTTTCCGCTCACGAATACGGCCTGCTGCCCGGCTTAATGCCGACGAATCACGATGTAAAATGTTGCCCAGTTCGGTAAGCGAGAGATGTTCTTCCTCTTGTACCAGATAGGAGGCTATCGCTCTTGCTTCTGCACCTGGTTGCTTCTTTCCGGACTCAAGTAGAATCTCCTGATCTAATCCATATGACAAACATACTGCATCAAGTATTTGATTTAAAGTCCATCGCTTTTTCCATTTTTCTTCCGCAAGGAGAAGTGCTTTTTCGCTGAAATTCTCATCTCCAAGAATTCGTCCCTCGTAGGTGCCACTATGAAATTCATGTCTATGGGGTTCAACGATGCCGGCTTGTATGAATTCATCATACAGTTTCCCGGCCCTGTTTTTTTGATCAGCAAATTGTGACAATACCAGGTCTATGGTGAGCCACGGAATAGAACTCCTGCCGAGATAAGCGTTATGACTGCTCCACTGATACTCGTTGGGACTTTCGACCAAACCTGCTCTTACAGGATTGCAATGGATATATCTGACCAGTTCCACAAGATAGCTGTCGCCATCAATCAACAGAGCTTTATAACGCCCCTGAAACAAATGGCCAATTTTATTTTTTTCTGAATTGATATAACGGGCATAGCGGAAGCTTACATTCTGAATGATACGCGAAAGAGGAATGGTACCGACTTGAATCGCCAGATGAACATGTTATGTGAAGCACTTGCTTATGTGGAGTTGATCCATCCTCTCCTCTTATAGTCCCAGCCTTTACTATCTTTCTCCACCTGCCTCAACTTTATTACTACACATAATCTTCCATGATGACC
>JAYEKB010000443.1:0-6784 GCA_034660835.1 Thermodesulfobacteriota bacterium | reverse complement strand
TTTTTCAGCAGCAAAGATTGAGACTGGCGGAGTTGACGATATCAAGCCGGTTATCTGGAACAAGCTGTTTGCCAATGTGGGGATTAATGCTATTACCGCGCTGACCAATATCAGAAACGGCCAGCTTCTGGACTTTGAGGAAACGCGTGATTTGATGGAGGCCGTTGTTACAGAGGCAATAGCCGTAGCCCGTGCTCTGCAGGTGACTGTGGCCGATGATGCCCTTGAAAACGTGTTTGCCATTGTAGAGGCAACTGCCATCAACCGTTCATCCATGGGCCAGGATGTGGATGCGCTCAGGCCCACGGAAATTGATGCCATTAATGGCTATATTGTGCGCAGGGCAGAAGAGTTGGGCATTGATGTTCCGGTTAACCAGACCCTGACCCGGTTGATAAAGACTCTGCAGGCGCATTATGAATAAGAGAGGCGTAAATGATGCAGACCTCAAGAGAGAAAATAACTCCCTACATCACCCGTGACGGTTCAGAGATCAGAGAACTGATGCACCCGGAGGTGCACGGCAACCGAAATCAGAGTTTTGCCGAGGCAACAATCCGGCCCGGGTGTGTGACCAGGCTCCATAAGCATCTTTGCAGCGAAGAGCTGTATCATGTGGTTTCAGGCTCCGGACGGATGACTCTTGGCGAGAGGGTCTTTCCTGTGGCGGCAGGGGACACGGTCTGCATTGATCCAGGTGTTCAGCACAGAATCGAAAATACGGAAAATCAAGATCTTGTCATCCTCTGCTGTTGTTCTCCTCCCTATTCCCACGCAGGTACAAAATTGCTTTAAAATCCTCAATTGTTCTTGTTGTCAAATATGAGCTGATTGGGTAGGATAAATTCCCGTCAGGAGTATCGTACAATACGGGCAGTGTCAGGCTGCCATTTTCTTTTTTTTCCCACACAAGGATGGTGGCATGGATACACAACCGAGTAATAAAACCAAGTTCATCTTTATCACCGGAGGCGTTCTTTCCTCCCTGGGAAAGGGCCTTGCCGCAGCGTCCATTGGTGCCCTGCTTGAAAGCCGGGGCATGTCCGTCACCTTTCAAAAACTTGATCCCTATATCAACGTTGATCCCGGCACCATGAATCCCTTTCAGCATGGGGAGGTGTACGTTACCGATGACGGAGCTGAGACCGATCTGGATATGGGTCATTACGAGCGCTACACCAATGCGGTCATGGCCCAGAAAAATAACTACACCTCGGGCAGGATCTACTACTCGGTAATCATGAAGGAACGGCGGGGCGAGTACCTTGGCGGTACGGTGCAGATGATCCCGCACATCACCGATGAAATAAAAAGGGCCGTACTGCAGCTTGACGGGACCGTGGATGTGGCCATCATCGAAATAGGCGGCACGGTGGGCGATATCGAGGGACTGCCCTTTATCGAGGCCATCCGCCAGTTGCGGGGTGATCTGGGCCGGGAAAATTCTTTATTTATCCACCTGACCCTGGTGCCGTATATCAAGACCGCAGGTGAGATCAAGACTAAGCCAACCCAGCATTCGGTTAAAGGGTTATTGGCCTCCGGTATCCAGCCGGACATTCTCATGTGCCGCACCGAGGTACCCCTGGATCAATCGCTGAAGAAAAAAATTGCCCTGTTCTGTAACGTGGAAGCGAAGTCGGTGATCACTGCCATTGACGTGGACTCCATCTACGAGGTGCCGCTGCGGCTGCATGAAGAGGGAGTAGACGACCGTATCCTGGAGAAACTGGGTATATGGACCGGAGCACCCAACATCAAGCCCTGGGAACAGCTGGTTTACAAGATCAATAACCCGCAGCATACGGTTACTATCGGCATTACCGGCAAATATGTAGACCTGAAAGAGGCATATAAGAGTCTGCATGAGGCCCTGGTACATGGCGGCATTGCTAATAATGCACAGGTGGAATTGAAGTATATTGCCGCTGATGAACTGGAAACCGGTGAAGCCACGGATCAGCTCAATGAGTGTGACGGCATCCTGGTACCGGGTGGTTTCGGCAGCCGCGGTATGGAGGGGAAGATCCAGGCCATTACCTATGCCCGGAAAAAAAAGGTGCCCTTCTTAGGTATCTGCCTGGGTATGCATATGGCCGTGGTCGAGTTTGCCCGCACCATTGCCCGTATGGATGGAGCCCATTCCACGGAGTTTGACAAGGAAACGCCTTTTCCGGTGATCTACCTGATGAAAGAATGGTTTGATTTTCGCACCGGCAAAACCGAGGTGCGGGATGAAAATTCCGATATGGGTGGCACTCTGCGGCTGGGCGCTTATCCCTGCAAGCTGGTAGAGGGAACCCTGGCCCACACTGCCTACCAACAGGAAGAGATCAGCGAACGGCATCGCCATCGCTATGAGTTCAACAACCTTTTTCGGGAACGGCTGGAAAAAGCAGGTCTGGTGGTCAGTGGTGTTTCACCCGACGGCACCCTGGTGGAGATGGTAGAACTTCGCGATCATCCCTGGTTTCTGGGCTGTCAGTTCCATCCCGAGTTCAAATCCAAGCCCATGCGGCCGCATCCTCTGTTTCGCGATTTTATCAAGGCGGCATTGAAGAATAAAAAAGGTTGATGTTATGGAATCTTTGATTACGTCCGCTTCCAAAGTTGAAGCAACCTCCATCGGTGCAGCCGAAGGCACCTCTATGCAGGTATTGATCCCAGCTACTGCTGCGCCCAACTTTATCATGCGCAGGATTACCATCAAGGCGGGGGGCTCCATGCCCAACCACACCAATACTGTCGAGCATGAGCAGTATGTGCTGTCCGGTTCGGCCGAGGTCGGCATTGGCGACAAGGTGTTTCAGCTGACAAAGGATGACGCACTCTTCATCCCCGCCGGTGTACCGCATTGGTATAAGGCTTCAGTGAATGAAGATTACATATTTATCTGTTTGATTCCCAATAAAGAAGATATCATTGAACTGGTTGATGCTCTATGAAAACCGTTGAAATAAATACCCTGCCCGGGGACGAAATCATTCGGGTCGGCCCGGATCAACCACTGTTGCTTCTTGCCGGTCCCTGTGTGCTTGAATCCGGCGAGATGGCCTGGGAAATTGCCCGGGAGATGAAAACGATTTGCCGGCGATTGGGGATCTCCTATGTTTTCAAGGCCTCCTTTGACAAGGCCAACCGCACCTCACTGGACTCCTTCCGCGGGCCGGGGCTGGAAAAGGGGTTGCGCCAGCTTGGCCGCATTCGTGAGGAAGTGGGCGTAGCGGTGGTATCGGATATCCATGAGCCTCGCCATGTGGAAATGGCGACTGAGTACCTTGATATTGTCCAGATACCCGCTTTCCTCTGCCGCCAGACCGACCTGCTGGTGGCTGCGGCCAAATCGGGCAAGACCGTAAACCTAAAAAAAGGCCAGTTTGTTTCACCCTGGGATATGGAACATGCGGTGAACAAGCTGCGTGCTGCAGGCTGTGAGCGAATCCTGCTCACGGAACGGGGCGCAAGCTTTGGTTATAATAACCTGGTAGTGGATATGCGTTCTCTGCCGGTAATGCGTTCCCTTGGCTGTCCGGTTATTTATGATGCAACACATTCTGTTCAGCTGCCGGGCGGTATGGGCGGTAGCTCAGGTGGACAGCGCGAGTTTATCCCTCCCCTGACACGGGCCGCAATGGCTGCAGGGATTGACGGGTTGTTCATGGAGATGCATCCGAATCCGGAGAAGGCCCTGTGTGACGGTCCAAACAGCTGGCCTCTGGACCAGGTGGAAACATTGCTCAAACAGTTACTGAAAGTACGTGCGGCTGTGCACGGAGTGTAAAGGATCATGGACATTGTTTCTTCGTGCGAGCCTGCCATAGAGCGCAGTGAAGCCTGGAAGTCGACCTTGATACGGGCGAAAAAGGTTCAGCTTCTGCTGTTGGATGTCGATGGCGTGCTCACCGACGGCACCATTATCTATACCCATGACGGGGGGGAGTCCAAGGGGTTTAACACCCAGGACGGTTTTGGCCTGCGCATCCTGCAGGATGCCGGTGTGGCGGTCGGGCTGATCACGGCTCGTACCTCTGAGGCTGTGTCCCGGCGGGCTGCTGATCTGGGCTTTGCTCACCTGTACCAGGGGCGTAAAGACAAAGCTGCCGTGTATCAGGAAATTCTTCAAAAAACCGGACTCGTTTCGGAACAGACCTCCTTCATGGGGGATGACCTGCTTGACCTGCCCCTGCTTTTGACGGCAGGCTGCTCTTTTGCACCGGCTAATGCAGTGGCTGAGGTCCGGCAGCGGGTTCACTACACGACAGTCCATTCCGGTGGTCACGGTGCAGTCCGTGAGGTCTGTGAGCTGATCCTTGAGGCCCGGGGGCAACTGGCCGGTATTCTGGCAACGTTTACACAATGATGGTTAAAGTCCACCAGCACCCTCATCCCGGAGTCTCGTTCCTCGCTTACCTACGCGCTCAAGCCCGACAGGTAAGCGAGGTATGAGACTCCGATATACAGGAGGTATAATTGAAGGGCTTGATCACACACAGGTAAGCGTAGACTCCGTCATAAGGGCACTGGTAAATTTTTACAGTTCGGAGGATTAACCAAATTGGTTGCACCCCGGTGAATTATTACAGATGATTAAAAATCCCCGTAATCTGCTCTGGATTATCCCGCTTGGCCTGCTGCTCAGCAGCCCGCTCTGGAAATCATACGCGGCTGATTTTCTCAAGCCCCGCGGCGGCTATGACGCCACGGTTGCTGAGGCCTACAAGCAGCAGTCCCAGTCTTTTATTCTGGATCATATCACCATCACTCTCACCTCCAACGGTCGGGTTGAGTGGAAAGTCAACGCTGAGCGTGCCTTTACCGGCAAAACGGACCGGGAAATAGGCATGATTGAAGTTGATGCCCTGTATACCGGAAAAGGGAAAGATCCTATCACGGTCACCAGCAGTCGCGGCACCTACCTGATGGATGAACGGCACCTGGTTTTAATTGATAACGTGGTGGTGAGAAAACCTGATAGTAAAGAAGAGCTGTATACTGATCTGCTCCATTACTATGATGCCACCAAGATGGTGGTCAGCCCGGTTGACGTTGACATCAGGGGGGCGAAATTCAATCTGCAGGCGGGCAGAATGGATTATGATCTGTCCAGTGATGCCTATGATTTTAATGAACGGGTTAAGGTGGAGTTTTAGTAAGCGATCAGAGGCACCGCACCTTCGCACGGTCGCGACTGTCTGCATAGATATACTATAGCGACCAGCCGCGCCTGTACGAATCTGCGGCACCCCTGCCCGCTTACAGATTCGAGGTGTGTCATAATGCATAGTTGCAACCCCTGTAATGAGTTACGATTCGTAAGCCAATAAATTCAAAAAAGCGAGTAGAAAAAAACATGCTGAAAATAAATGAAAATTACTTGAAATTGCAGGCCTCGTACCTGTTTTCCGATATTGCCAAACGGGTAGCGGCCTTTCAGGAGGCCAATCCGGATATGGACGTGATCAAACTCGGTATCGGTGATGTCACAAGACCCTTGCCGGGTGCCTGTATTGAGGCCTTTCACCAAGCTGTGGACGAAATGGCAACAGACAGCGGTTTTCGCGGCTACGGCCCTGATCAGGGATATCCCTTTCTGCGTGAGGCCATTGCCAAAAATGATTTTCAGGCCCGAGGGGTTGAGATCAGCATAGACGAGATTTTTGTCTCAGATGGCGCCAAATGTGATACCGGCAACATCCAGGAGCTGTTCAGCGTTGATGCCAAGGTGGCCATCCCGGATCCGGTCTATCCTGTCTACTTAGACACCAATGTCATGGCAGGGCGCACCGGTGAGTTTACAGACGGTCGCTATCAGGGGCTCGTGTACCTGGATTCCACAAAGGAAAACAACTATGTCCCGGATCTGCCAAAAGAGCCGGTTGACCTGATCTATCTCTGCTTTCCCAACAATCCCACCGGCTCAACAGCCACCAAAGAGCAGTTGAAGACCTGGGTGGATTATGCACGGGAGAATAAGGCCCTTATCCTTTTTGATGCCGCCTACGAGGCCTTTATCCGAGATGATTCCCTGCCCCATTCCATCTATGAGATCGAGGGTGCCAGGGAGGTGGCCATTGAGTTTCGTTCCTTTTCCAAGAATGGTGGTTTTACCGGAACCCGCTGCGCCTATACCGTAGTACCCAAAGAATGCATGGCTCATGACTCAACCGGCAGCAAACAGGCTGTGCATCCCCTGTGGAACCGACGACACTGCACCAAGTTCAACGGAGTGTCCTATCCGGTGCAACGAGCTGCAGAGGCCGTGTATTCGGAAGCAGGCAAGGCGCAGGTCCAGGAATTGGTCGGCTATTATTTAAACAACGCGGATTTGATTGCCAAAGCCATTGATACGCTCGGCTTTGATTACGTGGGCGCTGACAATTCCCCTTACATCTGGATCTGGGGTGACCGTGACTCATGGGAGTTTTTTGACATGCTCCTCAACAAGGCCGGTGTGGTCTGCACCCCGGGTGCAGGATTCGGCAAATGCGGCCAGGGCTATATCCGTCTGTCCGCCTTTAACTCCTCTGAAAATGTTGCCCGGGCCATGGAGCGGATAGGTAAGGCGCTCTCCTGAGAGTAGCCAACCAGGACGTTGGTTACTATAGAGGGGCAATTATTTCCAAATTGTAACCGTTATGCAATAAAGGAGTTTATTGATGGAATCACTTTCATACTGGGCATTATTTTTTACTGCAGCATTCGCGATTAATATATCGCCCGGCCCTGATATAATCTACATTCTCTCAAAAACAATCGCAGGGGGGCGTAAGATCGGAATAGCGTC
>JAYEKB010000442.1:0-6818 GCA_034660835.1 Thermodesulfobacteriota bacterium | reverse complement strand
AAATAAGTGTTGCATTTAGGCGCTCTGATTTGGGTTAGATTTGTACGATTTGATTGCACAAAACCGGAGGCGTAGCATGGCTACGTCGAGGATTTTGTAATTGAAAATCGTACAAATATGAGCCGAAGAAGAGATGCATAGATGTGACACTTATTTTTTAACAGTCCCTTACCTGCTGACTCAATAATGTTTTCTCTACTTGATTTATCTTGCCGAAAAACGGCAACCGTAAACTGTAAACCGGCAACCTATTTGGAATACCTCTTTAAGGCTCTCTTGGTGAAATAGGATTCACTCATCTCCCCATCGAATACGGCATTGGAAATTTCAATATTGGTTTCGTTACCGGCCTTTTCCGGTTCTTTGGGGAGCATCTGCCATTTGGTCGGGTAAAACCTTTCGCCAAATGGCTGGACATCGGTGTAGGCCAATTCACGAATGAGTATGTCGTCCTCGTCATAGTAACGAACCGTGGTCGGCAGGAAGTACTGTTTTGAAACTGCCATGATTATTTTTCCCCAGACCACCGCCGCCTCTTCCGTAGGCAGCAGTTCCACCCTGTATTCTTTGTCCGTTTCTTCAAGCAGTTTCTTGGAATAATCCTTACTAAGAGAGCTTTCCTTCACCAGGTCATCATTGGTAAAATCGCTGCCCATCCAGCTCTGCAACATCATGGAGGCTGGAATCTTTATCGTCTTTTCAATGCGGGGCACATATTGCCACATGGAGTTATCAACCTTCAAAAAGGTGATCCCCTTATCCTTGCCGGGATATAAAATTTTGATAAACGATTTATCATTGCCGATGGAATAGCTCTCCATCTTCATGGTCCGCTTGGCCCGTTTGGTTTTCACCACCATGGTCAGGTTCATCACCGCCGTCTTCCCGTTCAGGTTATGCTCTACTTTTTTAATGATCTCATCGGCGCTATCTGCAAATGCGGATAGCGGCAGAGCAGAGGCAACAACACACGCCCAGCAGAGAAGAGCAGGCTTTCTCAGCGATTTTTCACATCGTAAAAACATTTATCAACTCCCTTTCGGCCTGAGACCGTCCAACAACGTTGTCACGTACGTTTCAACGTTGTCATAAAGACGATAGTTATCGCCGAAGACAAGAAATTGCAGCCATAGGCCATCAACTCCCGCCATCAGCCCGGCCGCGACTCTTTCTTCATCGTGCTCTTCAAATTCACCCGATGCAACCCCTTCCCGTAACCATTCGCAAAGAACATCGGAGTAGACTTCATACATGTCCTTCATCATCTCCCTGGCTTGGGGATGTTTTTCGTTTATCGCCAGGCGCCAGAACTCGACAAACATGGCCATCACCTCCCGAGAAGCCAGCTCCGGATTACAACTTTCCCGCAGCAGGAGTGAAATTTTTGATCTCTGGTCAGGCAGGTCGGCAAGTATCTCTTCCGGCACCTGCAAACCGGCCATTTTTTCGGCTACCCACTGACAAACCAAGTCGGCCTTGTTTTTAAAATACTCATAAAAGGTCGATTTACCGATACCCGCTTTTTTACTGATATCAACAATCTTGGCATGCTCCACACCCTTCTCAACAAAGAGTGCAATGGCAGAATCCATGATCAGTTGGCGTCTTTCATCTCGTTCCATAATCAGTTTAAGTTGTAGATTGCAACGGCTGCCGACCGACCCTCGGTCGGCAGCCTTATCTATTTATAATGCCGAGAGATTAGAAAGTCAAAGTAATTTGTTTTTGGGAACAAAAGAAAAGGCGCTATCAAAGCTGGCTGGCTGGTCAATCCTGCAAGATAATGGTGACCATGTACAGGTAAGGTCACGACCGACTGCAGTAGCTGATTTGACCAGGACAGTTTTAAACCGATAGTAGAGCCGCCAAACAAATAAACCCGGAACCTGATCATGAAGCCTGGCCATTGAAAAAAACAATCTTCTTCTTCCAACCAGCTTACGATTTCTTTCAAGAACAGCTCCGATAGTCGGCAAACTTTGCCAGCACCTCATTCATCTGGTCACCATCCAGCAGCGACGGTTTACCGAGTTGCAGGGCCTGACAATAGACCCGGGCCAGGTTTTCCACTTCAATTGCCAGATCAAGTACCTTTTCCAGGTTTTCGGCGTAACAGACCATCCCGTGGTGGGACATGAGACAGGCTGTGCGTCTCTTAAGGGCTGCAGTAACATTATTTGATAACTCTTTACTGCCAAACTGAGCATAGGGTGCACAGCGAATGGTGTCACCACCGGCCATGGCAACCATGTAATGAAAGGGCGGGATCTCCCTGTCCAGGCAGGCCAGAGTCGTGCACCATGGCGAATGGGCATGAAGAACTGCCCCGGCTTCCGGCCTTGTCTCGTAAATATCCAGGTGCAAGTGCCATTCAGACGATGGCTTGCGGATCCCCTCGGCTGTTCCATCCATCGCCAGTCGGACCATATCTTCGGGAGTACAGCGCTCATAGGACAGGCCGGACGGCGTTATCAGAATCGCGTCACCGTGGCGAACAGATACATTGCCGGATGCTCCCTGGTTCAGGCCAATTTCATTCATGCTCCTGGCAATGGCAATCAAGTCCCGGCGCCGGGTCAGTTTAAGCATCAGCCGTGCTCTGTAAACAGGGAAAGCAATCCTTCACGGCTTGCTTCACAGACACCACGTTCTGTAATTAATCCGGTTACCAGCCGGGCCGGAGTTATATCAAAAGCCGGGTTGACGGCCCTAGTTTGCTCGGGAGCAATGTTTACCTTCCGCAAAGCGCTATCCGAGCTCCTGCCGGAAACCTGCAGCACTTCTTCCTGTGGTCGTTCTTCAATGGGAATTGCGGCCCCATCTGCCAGAGTCCAGTCGATGGTAGAGGACGGCAGGGCCACATAAAAAGGGATGTTGTTATCTGCGGCTGCAAGCGCTTTCAGGTAGGTTCCGATTTTGTTGCATACATCACCATTTGCGGCCGTCCGGTCCGTACCGACAATGCAGAGGTCAACCAGTCCCTGCTGCATGAGATGACCACCACAATTATCAACAATCAGGTGATGGTTAATTCCGGCAGCAGCAAGCTCCCAGGCGGTAAGATGGGCTCCCTGGTTACGGGGACGGGTTTCATCAACCCAGACATGGACGGGGATGCCGGCATCATGGGCCTTATACACAGGGGAAAGAGCAGTTCCCCAGTCCACAGTAGCCAACCAGCCTGCATTACAATGGGTCAGAATATTTACCGGCAGGTCTTGCTGTTTTTGATGCTTTTTAATGAGTTGCAGACCATGATCACCCAACAATTCATTGACCTGCACATCCTCATTGCAGATATCCGTTGCCTCCCTGTATGCCGAGACAAGTCGCTGCTCCGGGGGCAGAGGTGTTAGAACGGCCCGCATCCGTTCCACAGCCCAACGCAGATTTACAGCCGTAGGTCGAGCCTGGATCAGCTGGGCGCAGACCGTATCCAACATGTCATCTGAACAGTTTTCTGCCAAACCAAGACATACGCCGTAGGCTGCCGTTGCTCCAATCAACGGTGCTCCGCGAACCAGCATATCGCTGATAGCATGGACAGCATCAGCAACTGTTTCCAGGCTCACTGTTTCAAATTGATGAGGCAGTTTTGTCTGGTCGATTATAGTGACCCGGCGGCCGTCATCCTCCAGCCAGATAGAACGATATGGTTTGCCGTTAACTTTCATATCAACTACTCAGAGTCCAAAAAATTACTCCGAATTTGGCTGAGGTATCAGTTCCGGGGTCCAAAAAATAACGCCACGTTCAACCGCCTCATTCCAAAATGCCTCGCCATCCCACTCCCTGATCTGGTCGTAATAACCGGCATGCATGATCTTCAAGGTTATCTTGTTTGCCTCGGCAACTTTATCCTCGCTTATCTGGCGAACACCGCGAATCGGTGTATGACCAAGATATATCCAGTCAGCCGAATTTGGTAATTCAGGCCCGCTTACGTTGAGTACCACATGAGAGCCTTCCGGTTCAGAATTGATCTTAAACTGAACAGTCTGGACCTTGGAGGAACAACCGGTTACAGCAACAGCCAGCAGGAGTGAGGCCAGCACCAGGCCGACCTGTTGCAGAGAATTGGCAATTTTTTCTCGGATATTCATGGTTACTTCCTCTTGTTCAATTCAACAGTAATGGGCTGTGGCTCTGTAGCTGCCGCCTCACGGGTTTCATGACGTGTGTTCACCCAAAATGATGTAATTTCATTTTGAAAACCCTTTTTAGTGATCTCCACGGTAACGTATTCCGGTTTTCCGTCTTCACCTTCCCAGGTTACCAGCACCGGCGTCATTCCCATGTTGGCGTCATCTTTCAAGTTCACCACTTCAGCCCCCTGGGGCATTGTGATAAACTTCACCGCGCCATAGGTCTTAGTCTTCCCGCAGCCTGTTAACAGGACTACGGCACTCATGGCGAGGAGATACATTGCCCACGTTACCCATTGTCTACCTTTAAACATGAATTACCTCAATAATGGTGTTTTGGTCATCGACAGGCTGAAAGCCTTCGGCCATGGAGACAACCCCAAGAATCTACAGCAGAGTCAAGTAAATCCATCGAAAAAAGCATGAATCCAATCTTTTGTACCTGTTACGACTTGCCAAGGCAAGAGAAAACAAGGTTTATTCCGTCAAAAGAGACCAGGACAGGCGACTATCCGGAATAAAGACTGACAGCACGAACCAACTTACATCTCCGGCTTGAATTAAAATGATAAATCTCGTATTCTATTGCTCCTTATACTACTTCTTTACTCAGTAGCATATCCATATCTGTCATTATCAATTTATAATCCGGAGTGTTCTTTTGAAATCATTCTTCTCACTGATATTCCTGCCCTTTCGCTGGGCCTGGAAATTCCTGACCACCGGTGCTGCAATTATCTCCAGTCTCTTGTTCCTCTCTTTCATCACCCTGCTCCTTGTCCTGCTCTTCTACCATCCGAAAACCGAGGTGCCGGACGGCGCTGCGCTGGTATTGGCACCTCAAGGCAGCATCGTTGAAAAAAAATCAGCCCTTGATCCCATGACCCGGCTGATAAATAATATGGCCGGTGCGCCGCTGCATGAAGAACTGCAGCTTCAGGACATTATCGACACCATCCGGGCTGCAGCAAGCGATGACCGTATCAAACTGCTCGCTATTGTTCCGGATCATCTGAAACAAGCCAGCCTGAATCAGCTGCATGATATCGGCAAGGCAATTGACGAGTTCAAAGACAGCAGCAAGGCTGTCATTGCCTTTGGCGACAACCTGACCCAGGGACAATACTATCTTGCATCCTGGGCTGATGAAATCTACCTCAATCCCATGGGTGCGGTCGACCTGAAGGGCTTTGGCGTCTTTCGCCTGTACATGCGGGACCTATTGGACAAACTGGCCGTTAACTTCCATATATTCAAAGTCGGAACCTTTAAATCCGCCCTGGAACCGTATATCCGCAATGACATGTCGCCTGAGGCCAAAAAAGCAAACCAACAATGGCTGACTAACCTGTGGAATCGATACTGTAATGATATCGCAGTCCATCGGGGCATCCCGCCCCGGGCAATCAACAATGCAGTCAACAGGCTGGCAGACAACATGCAGGCCGCAGGCGGAGATTCCGGGCAGATGGCCCTGAACAACGGCCTGGTTGACGGGTTGAAGACACGGGCCGCCATCAGAAAATACCTGAAATCCCTGGTTGGAAACAACAAAGACGGTTCCAGTTTCAAACAGATCGGTATCAGTGACTACCTTACAACCATTACACCATCGTATGCAAAACCGGGACAGGGTGAAGGCAGGGTCGGCATCATCGTTGCCCAGGGAAATATAGTGTACGGTGAATCAAAAGTCGGCCAGATCGGTTCCAGTTCACTCAACAAACAAATTCGCAGGGCACGGAAGGACAACCGTATCAAAGCACTTGTCCTGCGCGTGGACAGCGGCGGCGGCAGCGCCTTTGCCTCGGAACTGATCCGCCAGGAACTGCTTCTCACCCAGAAGGCAGGAAAACCTATCGTTATCTCCATGGGTTCCATGGCTGCTTCCGGTGCTTACTGGATTTCAGCCGATGCCGATACAATCTTTGCATCCCCCAGCACACTGACCGGTTCCATTGGTATTTTTGGAGCACTGCCCACCTTTGAAGAATCATTGGCCAGAGTTGGAGTCTTCAATGATGGAATTGGAACCACTAACCTGGCAGGGACCGGCAACCCGACAAGACCTTTGCCCGAGGACTTCAGCAGAGCTATGCAGCTAGGTGTGGAACGGGGCTACCGAAGATTTATCAATATCGTTGCCAAAGGGCGAGACATGAAACCGGACCAGGTAGAAAAGATTGCTGAAGGCAGGGTCTGGGACGGTGCCACCGCCCTTAAACTTGGCCTGGTTGACCAGATTGGCACTCTGGAAGACGCGGTATCCGCTGCCGCTGACCTGGCCGGACTTCCGGCAGACAAAGGTATTTACATTCGGGAGGCTGAGACCCCTGCAGAGCTACTCCTGAAAAGCCTTGGCAGAGCAGACGCGGCCCTGTCTGCCGACAGGTCTCCTGTTTTCGCCGTTGCCGATACATTTTTTCAACGGTTTGCACATCAATACGAATTCCTGATGGCTGATGACCCGCAGCATATGTACAGTCACAACCTGCTGCCCCGATCAACAATATCTTTTAAGTAGACTGGAGATACCTATTTAGGTAAATTAGCCCGCATATTTCACAAGTCGAGGCGGCTGCAGATGCGCTGAGCGCAGGAGTAGGCTATAGTTGCCTATGCCTGCTCCTGCAGCGACAAAGCAGGTGCGGTCGCATCGGCTTGCCTTCGGTG
>JAYEKB010000441.1:0-6837 GCA_034660835.1 Thermodesulfobacteriota bacterium | reverse complement strand
CTGTATGAATAAGAAGTATTGGTTGTGGTGACGCAACCGGTCAGCAAGAACAGAGACAGGGCTGAAACTATTACGATTTGAATTATTTTCAAAAATGACAGAGACATAATAAGGATCCTCATGAAAAAAAATACTCAACTATGAGCAGGCAGCAGGGAATCGATTTTTCCTTAAGTTATATAATAACAATGTCAGTAATTATTATCAATGCCTTTCGTGATTTTTTATTTCCTTTTTGACTGCCAGGGAGTAGGGTTTCTGGTGTTATAGGGTTATATAGTAAATTCGTATTTCGACATTCGAATTTCGTATTTTCCGGTTTATCCGGGTTAGGTTATAATGGAATTTGAAGCTGCTACACAGAGTATGGCGGAGCTTAAGATAGCTCTCAAACAGGCCCGCCGCAGGCCGCACGGAAATGTGCACCGGGGAAAGCTGTATATTGATCCCGCAGCTTTTACCTCTCCAGGCGCAGACACCAATATCTTTATCAGCCGGTTTTCAATTCTTGACTGTACCGGTAATATCCATATCGGGCCATGGTGTATGATCGGTGCCCGGACCAGGATTTATACCCATGATCATATTCACGAGGGGCACCGTCCTCTGCTTGACCTGCAGGAACGGTTGGGGGTGATCTGGCAGGACAAGTACATCGGGACGGATGTCTGGATCCATGAAAATGTTATTGTCCTGTACCAGGTTTCGGAAATACCCGATGGTGTGGTGGTGGGTGCCGGGGCCGTTTTAACAAAAAATCCAGGCCCGTATGAGATCTGGGCAGGGGTGCCGGCCCGCAAACTTGCCGACCGTCGCGACCTGTCGCCCGGGGAAGTGCAGGAACTGGTCCAGCGTAAACCTTTTACACTTAAAGAACACCTTGGTGAGCAATGGCAGAGCACGGATTATACAATATTCTGATGTATTCCCATGACACCTATGGTCTGGGGCACATCCGGCGCACCATGTCCATTGCCGGTCATCTGCGGGCCGACGATGTCAATGTGCTTATTCTTACCGGTTCGCCCATAGCCGGTCGTTTTTCCTTTCCTGAAAATGTTGATTTTGTCCGTATTCCCGGCATGATCAAGAAAACCAATGACGAGTACCAGTCATTGTCCATTCGCATTGATCCTGAGCATGCCCTGAATATCCGTAAATCCATCATCATGGCCACGGCCCGGACCTTTCAACCGGACCTGTTTATCGTGGATAAGGAGCCGTTGGGGCTGAAAAGAGAGGTTTTACCTACCTTGCAGTGGTTGAAAGAGAACTCCCCTTCCACCCGCACCGTTCTCGGCCTGCGCGATATCATGGATGATCGTGACACAGTCCGCCGGGACTGGCGACATAGGGATGTGTACCGCCATCTGGAAGAACTGTATTCGGAAATCTGGATTTATGGCCGCCGGGATATTTATGATGCTGTCAAAGAATATGATATCCCTGAACAGGTGCAGGAAAAAATCCATTTTACCGGTTATCTGCCCCGGCGGGGTGTCCCTGCGACGGTTGCAGCCAAGACCAGGAAGAATTTCTGTGTCCGGACAGGGGAGAAAATGATTGTGCTTACCACCGGCGGCGGTGGAGACGGTTTTAAGATGATGGATATCTACCTGGCCCTGTATGAAGCAGAGCCGTTGGAGGGGGTGTGCAGTGTGCTGATAACCGGTCCGTTCATGCCCATTGAACAGCGGCGGGAACTGGCCAAGCGTGCACGGCCGCTCGGTATCAAGGTTCGGCCCTTTTATCCGCGCATGGAAGAGCTTTTTGCCGCAGCGGATCTGGTCGTCTCCATGGGTGGCTACAACACGGTCTGCGAGATTCTGAGTCAGGGCACAGTATCTCTTATTATCCCCAGGGATCGGCCGCGCCAGGAACAACTTATCCGGGCACAGGCCTTGAAAGCCCGGGGATTAATTGACTGTATCCCCTGGAAAGCGTTGGATGTCAAGGGGTTGCGAACAAAGATAACCGCCATGCTGGACAACCTGGATCAATACCGGTTGCCGATGCAGGGGTTTTCCCTGGACGGGATAGATGTGATCCAGGAGCGGTTGGAAAAGTTTCGCGAAGGGCAGGGGTGAGCTGTTAGCGATTAGCTGTCAGCTCTTAGTGAAACAACGGCATCGCAGGTTGTAAGCGCAGGCTGACGGCTGATTGCTAACAGCTGACTGCTGATTCCCAGTTCTGTCAAATCAGTTTGCCGGCAATCAAGCCGAAAAAAGAATTTTGTTCTGAAGAGAAGAACCAGCCCAGGTGTGCAAGGCAGTTGCTGCAGATGGCATATTGCCAGCTATAGCCGTCAAACCAGCTGAACTCGGTTGTCGGCTCCCCCTGAACCAGGCAGCCGGGAGCCTGCCGGAAACAACGAATTTCAAAGGCTATACCTGCGGGGTTGAAAAAAGCGTGTTCGTGCTGCCCGTTTATGCTGACGGCCTGGTTGCTGGTGGTAATTGGAGCGCTGCAGCGACTGCAGAGCAAGGGGATTTCTTTTTTTTCTTTTTCCCTGCTGTCCGACTCCGGCTGCAGGTGCTTGTTTTTGTCCTTAGTCAGCTGAATCCGATACAGTTGCAGCGGGGTTTCAGTTTTATGCGGGGCGGTTCCTAAATCCTGCAATTGGCAAGTTTGCCGGAGATGCTTTGTTGCCAAGGATGACGACGTATAAACATACTTCATGTCCTTGGCAGCAAAGCAGATTCGGTGAAATCGCCAATCCCGGAGGGCGCTAAATATGAGGAAAAATATTTCTCGCCAAACAAGTGAACTGAACAATGTATGTGTTTGCAGGGCAACATGTTATTTTTTAGATTATACATATTTTTCACATAGTTAGCGTGCATGATTTAGGGAGTAATAGTCAACAATAGCATCCACCATGTCGGCAATGGTATACCTGTTCGGCTGGATATCTACCCTCAGGCCGTTTTTTCTCACCGTTTCTGCAGTGATTGGGCCGATGGCAGCGATCTTTACTCTGTCCAGCAGCTGGTGCAGTTCCTTCTCGTTAGCGGCATCCACCATGGTTAGAAAGTTGGTCACTGTGGAAGAACTGGTAAATGTCACCAGGTCGATATCTTCCTCGGTCAGCTGTTCTCTAAGTTCATCCTTTCGACCCTGGGGGGGAACATTCCGGTATACCGGGGCGACCGTGACCGTTGCTCCGGCATCGTCAAGCATTTCCGGCAGGGTCTCCATGGCCTTCAGGGCCCGTGGCAGCAGGATCCGCTTGCCCTGTACACCGCCGGCAACCAGTGACCGGGCAAGACCTTCCCCGGTAAATGTTTCCGGAACCAGGTCGGCGCGGATACCGTGTTTCAACAACTCCTCGGCAGTTGCCCGTCCCACGGCCCCGATACAGCAGGAGGCCAGCGCCCGGCTGTCCCGGCCGGTTGCGTTCAGCCGTTTGAAAAAGTAGGTAACAGCGTTGAGGCTGGTGAACAGGACCCAGTCATAAGAGTCCATGGACTCCAGGGCTTGGTCCAGCATCTGGTAATCATCCACCGGCTTGATATGGATGGTGGAATATTCCAGGCAGGCGGCCCCGTTCTCTTCAAGTTTGGCCACAAGTTCGCTGGCCTGTTCCCGGGTGCGGGTGACCACCATCCGTTTGCCGAACAGGGGACGTTTTTCAAACCAGTCAATGGACTTGCGCAGATTGACTACTTCGCCGACAATAACCAGTGCCGGCGGTTTGATGCCAGCCTTCTGCACCACCTCGGTTATGGTTGCAAGCGTGCCGACCACCGAGCGCTGCTCCGGGGTTGAGGCCCAGCGGACGACAGCCACCGGGGTATCCGGCGCCCGGCCGTTGCCCATCAGTTTTCTGGTAATAATGGGCAGGTTCTTGATGCCCATGTAGACCACAATGGTTCCGGCACCGGTTGCCAGTTTGTCCCAGGCAATGTTGGATTCTTTTTTACCCGGTGCCTCATGACCGGTGACAAAGGCAACCGAGGCGGTGTAATCGCGGTGGGTAATGGGGATGCCCGCATAGGTGGCGGCCGCAGTGGCCGATGTCACGCCGGGCACAACCTCAAAGTCAATGCCCGCCTGTACCAGTTCTTCAATTTCCTCGGCTCCGCGGCCAAAGATAAAAGGGTCACCGCCTTTGAGGCGCACTACCCTTTTGCCGGCAGCGGCATGCTCCACCAGCAACTCGTTGATGCCCTCCTGGGTGAAGGCATGCAGACCGCCCCCTTTTTTTCCGGCATAGACACACTCAGCATCCTCTGGTACGTAGCCAAGCAGTTTTGGATTTGCCAGGTAGTCGTAGACCACCACTTCCGCGTGCTGGAGCAGGTATTGACCGCGCAGGGTAATCAGGCCCGGATCACCGGGACCGGCACCAACAAGGTAGACCTTGCCTTTTTGGGAGTTGGAATGTTTGTTATTATTCATCGGTGTATACCGTAGTAATTTAAAAAGCACGAAATTCGAATATCGAAACACGAAACAATAAAGAAAAACACAATAACCAAGTGTTTAAAATCAAAGAAAGAATTGGCCAGGTTTGACATTTAATATTGTGAGTTGTTGGATTCGAAGTCAGCACTTATCTGTTTCAAATTAGATAAAGTTTTGCGTGCAAACGCTTAAACGGAGAGTACCCATCACAGGGTTTATAACAATACGTTTACACTACATCCAGCACTGTAAGTTGGCACAGGTGCCCCATATTTGTGCAGGCACGCTTGGACGCTATAGTTCCCCTATGCGGGCAGGCGTGACCGTGCAAAGATGGGGTGCCTGTGCCAACTTACAACGGACAGGGACTATATCAGATAGATTCAAGCCTGTCCACTATTGCAGCAGCAAGCAGCGGGATCATCAGCTCGTGGTGGCCGGTGAAGTTGAATCCTTTGCCGCCCTCAAGCGTGGGACGGTTGACCACGTTGACGGCAGGCCGGTAATGGCGGATAAAATCAAAGTTTGCAGTGGTGAATTTTCTGACCTCATACCCCAGGTTGCGGACTACGGTCAGGGCTTTTAAAAAAACCTCGGGCAGCAGGACTGCTGAACCGACATTAAGATAGACCCCGCCTTCCAGTCCGCTTACCAGGCTGCAGAAGACCCGGAAATCATAATAGCTGGTCTGGCCAATGGCTGCCCCGTCGGCACCCGGATGGATGTGGATGATGTCCGTACCGATGGCCACGTGCACGGTCACCGGAATGTTTATCCTGCGGGCCTGGGCAATCAGGCTCTGGTCATTAAACGGGAAATCCTGCCTGAGCAGCTCATTTCCCACTGCCTCGCCAAGTCCGATACCCTCTTCTGCTCCCCGGTTGATGGCATTGTTGAGGACCTCGCCGGTTTCCCGTGCCGCACCAAATGCACCAGCAGCCAGCACCTCGGCGACCTCTTCCGAGGTCCGGCCCACCATGGCGATTTCCGTGTCATGGATAATACCGGCCCCGTTTAAGGCAATGGCCGTGATAATCCCCCGCTCCATGAGATCAATCAGGATTGGATTCAGGCCGACCTTGATGACATGGGCTCCCATTCCGAGCAGGATCGGCCGTTCATTTTTAATCGCGGTAGCCATCCGCTGGACAAATTCAGGGAAATCAGTACCGGCAAACTGGGCGGGCAGTCCGGCCAGCAGTTCTTTGACCGTCATACCGGGGCGCACGGGTCGGGCAAAATCTTCAACTGTAACCTTGGAATGACGGTCGTGCACGGAGTAGGTGTGCAGATTGGTGAAGTCAAGAGGAGTCATGTTAGTTGATAGGTTATAGTGGATAGTGGATAGTGGATAGTGTTCGAGCCAATAGTACCTGACTGACTATCCACTATCAATTATCCACTATCAACTAAATAAGGTTTTTTCCACCATTTCACAGAGCAGGTGTTCCACCCAAAGGTGAGTTTCCTGGATATGGGGCGTAGAGTCTGAGGGTACATTGAGGATCAAGTCACAGCTGCGGGAAAGATCTTCCGGCACAGTACCTTCTCCGCCGGTAAGGGCTGCTGTTTTCAGCCCGATTTCACGGGCGGTTGTCATTCCCTTGACCACGTTGGCCGAGGTACCCGAGGTGGAGATACCCAGGGCCATGTCTTCAGGTTTTCCCAGTGCCTGTATCTGTTTGACAAAGATAAGGTCAAAAGAAAAATCATTACCAATGGAAGTGAGTATTGATGTGTCGGTGGTCAGGGCCAGGGCAGGCAGGGGTCGCCTGTTGATGAGGAACCTGTTCACGAACTCGGCAGCCATGTGCTGGGCATCAGCCGCACTGCCGCCATTGCCGAAGATGAGCAGTTTGCCGCCATCGTTAAAGGTTTCGACAATCTGCCCGGCCAGTTCAATAATTTTATCTGAAGACTCTCTGGCAAAGGCTTCCTTTGCCATAATTGATTGAACAAGGCTTGTAGATATGATTGTTTTCATGATTGTATTGAAACTATTCAGGTTGTGTCCCATAGTTGACAAAACCACTGTACCGTAACAGTTCAGGAGTGCCTCATATTCGGAGTCTACGCTTACCTGCTCATCTGGTGCTTTGAAGCATACTTGTGCTATTCGAGAAGACCCAGGTAAGCGAGAAACGAGACTCCGAATGGGCAAAGATGGGGTGCTCCTGAGCTGTTACATTGTATTAATGAATAAAAAACAGGTGCTGTCAAATAAAAAAAGCGTTTCCATACTCGGGGTACGGAAACGCTTTGCTAGCCCGCATATTTCATGAACACTTTGTTTAAGGCATCATAACATGCGGATTTTTTGGTGATAATTTAAATCCTATCTCTTTTTAGAAATTTGCAAAGTGTTCACCGAAGGCAAGCCGATGCGGCCGCACCTGCTTTGTCGCTACCTGAATAAGCATAGGCAACTAT
>JAYEKB010000440.1:0-6852 GCA_034660835.1 Thermodesulfobacteriota bacterium | reverse complement strand
TCTTTGCTTAGCAAAAAAAGCATGCCTATTCGTTACCAAACGGTGCCATCCCTGCCAACACATCGTTACCGGAAGGTAACAATTTATCAGCGCAACACCCCTGCCGGACAATGGCTATCGTTACTCACCCCGTACGGCAGAAGTATCCGCTGCATTTTCAGTATTGAGATAGGCCAGGTTAACCTTGTCCACTGTTTCTATTTCTTCGATTATTTTGATTACCTCTTCAATGGACTTTGAATCCACACTCGATATTGTTCCGATAATATTACCCTGTTCGTCGCTGCCATAGACCGACAGTTCCGAAAACCGGGCCAGCGCAATTTCCACATCTCTTCGATCATCAGGACGAACTGTTATCACGACACCGCCAATGGTCATATTATCTCTCAAATGGAGAGTGAATGAAGAAAAAAGACGATAATACCACCGCCCGGATACCAGACAACCCGTTACCTGAAAAAGTTTGCAACAAGGAGGAGGTATTGTTCAACAGGAAAAATCAGCAGTACCCGGGCAGCAATTCTTTTGACATAAATACTTGGGACTCCTGCAACAAACCAATACTCCTGGGTGCTGCCTGTCAGACAGTATCCGGTTCAATGCTCTGATCAGAGAAAACTCTGCCAACCTGAGCCCATAAGAAAAAAAAGCTTATAACTTATGATCGAACAAGCAATAAGTATTCCAGTTAATAAGTGTCATCTTTTCAGAATGTTAAAAAAAATAATCAAACGATCGTTACCAGAAGGTATCATTTTCCATCACCCCGTGTTACCATTAGGTAACAACACTTCAAGATGATTCAGCAAAAGGATGATGCTTCGTGAAACTCCAGGGAAAATTTATTATTGCCAACGGGGCCATCCTGTTGTTTTCCTATGGTTTTCTTTTTCTCTACTCCTCTCAAAAACAGCATGATCTGATCTACGCGCAGGCTACGCAGCAAGCCAGAATGCTTCACAAACAGGTGGTGCTGACCCGTAAATGGGTAGCTGACCATCACGGTCTCTTCGTGCTCCGGAGTGACAATGCCAAGCCAAACCCTTTTCTCGACACACCGGTTATCCACGCAGCCAGTGGCCAAGTCTATGTCAAACGTAATCCCGCCATGGTCACCCGCGAGCTCTCCGAATATGCCGCCCAAGACGGTTGGTGCATGTTCAGAGTCACCAGCCTCTCGCCAATCAATCCTGCCAATACTCCGGATAAATTCGAACGTGCAGGCCTCCTGCGACTTCAAAAGGGTGATGAAAAAGAAGTTGTCTCTGTTGAAAACAGTCAGCAAGGCCGTATTCTCCGCTATATTGCACCGCTTAAAATTGAGCAATCATGCCTCGGTTGTCATGCTCAGCACGGCTACGCACTTGGTGACATACCAGGAGGCTTGAGCGTTACTATTCCCATTAAATGGGCTGACAACATAATTCACGAAAATAACCTTGCGATTATTACCTATGGGCTGCTTTCCATCGCCATGGTTACAGCCATGTTGTTCTGGCTTTTTTCAACCCTTGTTTCCCGTCCCCTGGCCCAGCTCACTTCAACCATGGACCGTTATCCCGACCAGCCTGTCCCCACCCCAAAACACAAGCTTGTCAAAGATGAAATTGACAGCATCAGTGATACGTTCTACGACCTCTGCCATCGTCTCGATACATCCCGTAAAACGCTGGACACGACAAAAAAGCAGGCCTTTCAGAATGAAAAAATGGCTGCCCTTGGTCTCCTGACTTCCGGCATAGCGCACGAAGTCAACAATCCCCTTGGCGGTCTGCTCAACTGTGTTAAGGCCCTGCATAAGGAACCGGATAATCCCCAGCTTGTTGAGCGCTACCTGCCTCTGCTTGATAAGGGACTGCGCCGTATTGAACACACTATGCATCAACTGTTGAACTTTGGCCGCAAGACCCCGCTGGATCTGAAAAAAATTGATGTTGACAAGGTCATCCGGGAATGTTTTGAGCTTCTGGCTTATCGCATGCAAAAGATCGATCTGCAGCTGGATCTCTGTCTCAACGAATGCTACTGTATTGATGTGGAAGCGCTGCGACAGACCGTCGTCAACATCGGCCTCAATGCTATTCAGGCTATGGGTGACAGGGGGGGAACCCTACGGGTGCAAACCGGTGCCCGGGATAACTGTTTAACAATCCGGATCGAAGATACAGGCCCCGGTGTTCCCCCGGAGATTCTGGATAAAATTTTTGATCCCTTTTTCACAACCAAAGACATCGGGGTGGGTACCGGCCTCGGTCTCAGTGTAAGCTATGCCCAGGTAGAAAAAATGGGGGGTACCTTGATTGTCAACAGTAAGGTCGACCAGGGAGCCACCTTCACCATCTCCTTGCCGGCCAAGCAAAAGTGTCCCTTGAAATCCTGATCCGGAGAAACCGGAAAATACGAAATCAGAAGCACGAAAATCGAAACAAATTCGAATAATCAAAATTCAAATGACCAAAACAGCAACAACCTCCCGTTTCGATACCGCTTCAGTTTTTGTCATTAACTATTCGAATTTAGTATTTGTTTCGATATTCGATATTCGGATTTCGAGTTTATTTTCTTATTTTTTATGACAGAAGTTGAGAAGTAAAGCACTACGGATTCAGCGCCTGGGCCTTGTACATTATACCTGACACCTGACACCTTTTACCCTTACACCTGACAATGGCTCGAATACTTCTTGCAGAAGATGATGAAATCATGCGGATCACCATCCAGGACAGGCTGGAGCAGCAGAACTGGACTGTTGATGCGGTGGTAAACGGCAGGGAAGCACTGGAAAAGATCAAGGCCAGCAGCTACCATATCGTGGTCTCAGATATCCGCATGCCCGAACTTGGCGGTGTAGAACTCCTTGAGACCATCACCAAACTTGCCGCTGAAACCGATGTAATCATGATGACGGCCTACGGCAGTGTTGATGATGCCATAAGCTGCCTGAAAAAAGGAGCCACTGATTACATACTGAAACCGTTTGACATAGATGACCTGGTTATCCGCATTAACCGCACCCTGGAAAATCAATCTGTCAAGGCCCGCTGTGCCTCGCTTGAAGACTGCTGCAGCCGAATGCACTCTCCGCTGCTTGGCAACAGCAGCCGCATCCGACAGGTCATCGACCTGATCAACCAGGCAGGCCCGACCGACGCAACCGTCCTGATTACCGGTGAATCAGGTACAGGAAAAGAGCTTGCAGCCAGTGGAATTCATCGGGCAAGTTACAGGGCGGACAAACCGTATGTTCGAATCAACTGCGCTGCTATCCCGGAGGGGTTGATTGAGTCCGAACTCTTCGGACATGAACGCGGTTCCTTCACCGGTGCCCATGCAAAAAAACTCGGCCGTTTTGAAATGGCTGACGGCGGGACCCTGCTCTTAGATGAAATCGGTGAACTTCCAATTGCACTGCAGGCCAAGTTGTTACGGGTCCTGCAGGAAAATGAGTGTGAACGGGTAGGAGGCACCAGAACCATCAAGCTTGATGTACGCATTGTATGTTCTACGGCACGGGACCTGAAAGAAGAGGTCAAGGCCGGTCGTTTTCGCCAGGATTTACTGTATCGGCTGCAGGTCATCCCGCTGACCATGCCGCCGCTGCGCGAGCGCAGGGAAGACATTGCTCTGCTGGCCGACCATTTCCTGCTGGAGTTCAGCACTAATCGGGACACTGCTTTGTCCCTGTCTCCCGAGGCCATGACCTACCTGCTGAATTACCCCTTTCCCGGCAATGTCCGTGAGCTGAGAAACATCATGGAGCGCGTCTCGGTGCTGGCACCAAATCCTGTCATTAGCGTCAGCGATCTGCCGGAAGATTTGCGGGGGAAGAAAGATCAGAACACGACAGGACCGCCAATTCCTCTGGGAGAGGCCCTGGCTGAAACAGAAAAACATTGCATTCTCAATGCCTTGAACAGCACCAAGGGTAACCGGACAAAGGCGGCCGTACTACTTGGCATCAGCAGAAAAAACCTGTGGCAGAAAATGAAGCTGTATGGGATCAAAATGTGATTTAAAAACAGGGGCAAGGGATAAGGGGTTAGGGACTGAACCTTGAGAGGCTGTAACTGTCAGCAACAATACAGCTGCTTGACACCTTCCTGCAAATCCCGTACATTGTTAGCCCTTCAGATCGGCAACATTGTTAATGGTCCAGCATCCATGATTATACATTCTTGTCGTTTACTGTAGGAGCCCAGTCCCCTGGGCGATGAGGGATTGCCTCAATGCTCTGTCCTGCAATCGCCCAGGGGACTGGGCTCCTACACAATGTTTTTATTCACCACAAAACCACTTTGATCGCATGTTTGGTATTGGTCTTCCTGAAATGATCGTTATCCTGGCCGTGGCCCTGATCGTAGTCGGCCCGGATAAACTGCCGGAACTGGCCCGCTCATTGGCCAAAGGCATAAGTGAACTGAAAAATACCATGAACCAGGTCAAGGAGAATCTGAGCGAAGAGACCAAGGTTATCAGCTCGGTCCAGGAAGATCTCCGCAAAACAGCCGGTCAACTCACAGATAACCTGCTCGATAACAAGCCAAAGATATGGAACCCTGAAGATGGCGTGACAGAGGACAAAGATGTAGAGGAAGAAGATGTCATAGATCTGCAGCCCCTTGAAGAACGTCCCTGGGAAGAAGATGCCCAGGCAGAACCGGAAAACAGGGAAGAGGGAAAAGAGAAGAGGGAAAAGGAAAAAGCCTCTGATGACACAACTGATCATGCGGTAGAGATAACGGCCACGGGCAGTCCAGAATCGACAGAAGAACCTGCTGACAGCAGCACAAAGGACACGCCGACCTCCCCTGCAGCATGATTACCGCGTTTGAACATTTCCGGCCCCACCACGAGGAACTGCGGAAACGGCTGACCCGTTCCTTCCTGGTCATTGCAATCTGCACGGTGGTGGCCTATCTATTCATTGACCCGATAGCTGGACTCTGTACCAGGCCTTTGTTCCTGGCCGACCCTACCCTCAAGACCCTGGTCTATACCAAGCTGACCGAAGCCTTTATCTCCTATATAAAACTGGCCCTGCTGGTCGGTATCCTGGTCAGTTCCCCCTACCTGCTTTACCAGATATGGATGTTTGTCTCCCCGGGACTGTTAGACAAAGAAAAACGCCTTGCCCGCAGGATCATCTTCTGGGCAACAGGATTATTCGCCGCCGGTGCCCTGTTCTCATTTTTTATTGTCCTGCCCAAGACCCTGGCCTTTTTCATGAGTTATGCAGGCACCAACCTGGAACCTATGCCCAAATTAGGGTTGTATCTCACCTTTGTCGCCCGGATGGTACTTGCCTTTGCCATTGCCTTTGAGATCCCCTTTCTCATGGTCATGGCCTCGGCAAGCGGGCTTGTCAAACAGGGCCACTTCAAAGCCAAACGTAAATATTTTTATATTGCCATTGTCGTTCTCTCTTTCCTGCTAACTGCAGGCGATGTCACGGCAACAGTCCTGCTCTCCTTTCCTCTGTTTGGTCTCTATGAGTCTGGAATTATTGCGAGCAAAGTTTTTTCAGGGAAGAAAAAGAAGGAAAACGGGTAGGAGGCCAGTCTCATAGCCTCAACAAAACTCAGTTGAATACCGCCAGATAGATGTCTCCCCTTATCCAGTTCTCCCCCTCCCTTCGCAGGTCGGCCTCTTGCTTGCACACTATTTTCCCGCTGCACTTTTCGATAGCTTCAGCAACATAATCCGGATGATGGGCAAAACGTCCGGTGGACCGTACCTGCCAGCCGGAATCATCACCATGTTCGGTGGAAAAAACAAATTGACTATCCGGAAGACTTTTTTGGGAAACTGCCTGGAACAAGGGTTCAAGATCCGCCATATACGTCAAGAGATCAGCAGCAATAAACAGATCATATTGTGTATTGCCCTGTAACAGGAATTGAACTACATCTGCGGTTACAAGCGTGTCATACACTTCCTTTGAAGCGGCTACGACAACCATCTTCTCTGACAGGTCAACACCGGTCAGCCGGTTGCACAGGGGACGAAACATTACCCCGGCAAGCCCTGTACCACAGCCCAGGTCAACACAATTTTCATAACTTGAGCTACCGGTATCATTACGGCCTACAAGGTCAAACAGCAACTCCGGTACGCGATACTCCAACTTCTCCACCAGGCTCTGCTCAAAGGTATCACTGTACTGATCAAACAGTTCTTGAATATACTCGTTTGCAGGTGTGGTATCTGCCGTACCGTTTAAGGCGGCAAGCATGTGAAGGGCGCCCGGATGATCGGGTCGCAGGTGCAAAAGACGTTGATAAAGCTCTTCAGTCCGTCCATGTTCTCCCCGTAGATGACAGAGATAGGCAAAATTATTCAAGCCGGAAACATGCTCAGGCTCGATATTCAAGAGCTTATCGTAATATGCAGCCGCCTGCTCCGGATAGCCGCCTTCACGACAGCAGTTGGCAAGGTTAAATACGATATCAGCATCATCGGGCGCAAGCTTTAAGGCCCGTTCATAGGCACGACACGCCTCAGGGTAGCGGCTGTCCTGTTTCAATGCCAAACCGAGGTTGAACCAGGTATCTGCGTCATCATCCCGGATTTCTGCTGCCCGTGCAAAGACAGACGCCGCCTCTGCAAAACGATTAAGCTGATACAGGGCCAGTCCCTGGTTGTACAGGACCAGGTCAGCATCCGGAAAGCGGACAAGAATCTGTTCATAAAGTTCCACGGCCCGCTCATAATCTTCCTGCTCATGGGCTGCAAGAGCCTTATGGTATATCTGCTGCAGATCCTCAGCCATGCTCACACCACAGGCTCTACTTCCTGTTTGAGCAGACAGCAGGAGATCCGGTGCCTGGGACTGCCGTCAGGAAGATAGTC
>JAYEKB010000439.1:0-6870 GCA_034660835.1 Thermodesulfobacteriota bacterium | reverse complement strand
CATGGGAGTTTCCCAGAAAGTAGGCCGGGGTTTTTGAGGAGCAACCGATACCGGAGAGTTTTACAATGTGATGGGGTTCAAGATCCATCTCAAAACAAACTGTAATAATAGCATTGGTGATGGAGTCATGACCGCAACCCGCACAAAGTGATGAGATCGTGCCTTCGTAATGTTTTCTGGTATACCCCAGACTGTTTTTTGCAGCATCAGGGTGACGAACCGTTGGTCGGACATAACTCATGCTTTTTGCTCCTTAACTGAAGGTGTAGGCCGCAGACCTTGTGTACTGGTGAGCAGGGCGGTATGGATCTGGTTGGTAATTATTGTGGCAGTAATCGGCAACCCATTGAAATGGGTGACTGATGCAAGTTTACCGGGTGCGACCTGACATTCTCCTGATAATAAGATTTTCATCTGTGAATCCCGATTTTGCTCTATTACGAAAACAAGCTCATGCTCATTAATAAAGTCAAATACTTCTTTCTGAAAAGGATACGACAAGATCCTAATATCATTTATTAAGATGGAGTTATCCTCCAACTGTTCCAACGCTTCACGCGCAGCACCGCTTGTCGTGCCGAAATAGAGTGCGCCAAGCTTTGAGTTTTTATCTCTTATGGTAATTTCTGGAGAAGGAGCAAGACTCCGTGCAGTTTCCCACTTCACCATCATTCGTTTCATTCCACGTTCATAGGTCTGGCTTTCTTCGGTGTAGGCCGCGTATTCATTGTGTGAAGTGCCACGTGTGACATACGCCCCTTTTTCAGGGTGAGTGCCTGGATACGTGCGATAGCAGATGCCGTCTCCATCGATATCGAGATAGCGCCCCCATGATTCATTAAGATTGTCAAGATCTTCCCTTCGCATCACTTTGCCACGGTCATATTTTCGATTGTCATCCCAGTGAAGCGGTTTACAGAGGTGACTATTCATGCCAAGATCAAGGTCGCTCATCACAATAACCGGTGTCTGCAGTCGATCTGCGAGATCAAAGGCATCGGCTGTCATGGTAAAACATTCATGGGGATCCCGGGGGAAGAGCAAAACATTACGGGTATCTCCATGCGAAGCGTATGCCGATGCCAGCAAATCGGCCTGCTGAGTACGTGTCGGCATACCGGTGCTCGGCCCGCAGCGCTGGACATTAACCAGCACGAGGGGGATCTCGGCGAAGTAGGCAAGCCCCAGGAATTCGGTCATCAACGAGAGCCCCGGTCCGGAAGTGGCCGTAAAGGCACGGGCACCGCTCCAGCCTGCACCAATGGCAATGCCGATAGCAGCCAGTTCATCTTCGGCCTGGATAACAGCAACGTTTTTTTTACCACTCTCCGGATCTATCCGATATTGATTTGCAAAACGCTCAAATGTTTCAATAACTGATGTTGACGGAGTTATCGGATACCAGCCAGCGACAGTTGCACCCGCATACAGGGCTCCAAGGCCTGCGGCTGTGTTGCCATCCATCAGGATTCGATCACCCACTGCAGAGGCAGACTGAATTGAAAGAGCACAACTGGTCGGGTGGTGAATTCGAGCATAGTCAAAACCGATTTCCAGAGCCCTGAGATTGGGTTTTGCGAGTTTCGGTTTTTTACTGAATTGTTTTGTGATCGAATGAGAAACAGCATCAAGTGCGATATCAAGTAAAAAGGAAACAGCTCCGATATAAATGATATTTTTCAGCAGTTGCCGCAGTCGCGGCTCGGATATATTCTTATTACAGAGCTCGGTCAGCGGAATATCGATGACTGTGATATCCTGACGTAGAAATTCGTCGGGTAATCTCCGGGTTGAATCATATAAGAAATAACCTCCCGGCTGCACCATATCGTAGTCCTGTTTTATGGTCTGACCGTTAACCGCCACCATAAAATCAACGCCACCCCGGCGCCCCAGGTACCCTTTTTCACTGACACGCACTTCAAACCAGGTGGGCAATCCCTGAATATTTGATGGAAAAATATTCTTCGGGCTGATAGGAACACCAAGACGATAAATAGTCTTGGCAAGCAAATCGTTAGCGCTGGCGGATCCAGAGCCGTTTACGTTGGCAAAACGGATAACAAAGTCGTTTACTCGCTCTATTTTCATAAACTGTCTCCTGCCACAGGGGATTTGCAGACAAATTTAAGCATCTGCCAGGCATCAGTGGGACAACGCTCTGCACAGAGGCCGCAATGGAGACAGACATTTTCATCCTTTACCATAACCCTTCCCGTTGGCAATACACTTGAAACATAGAGGTCCTGACTTAAATTTTTTGCCGGTATGCCAAGGTTTTGTCGCAGTTCATGCTCGTCTGCATTTTCTATGTAATTAATACAACTGGTGGGGCAGATATCTACACAGGCATCACATTCGATACACAGGGAAGTGTCGAATACAGTCTGAACATCACAGTTATAACAACGTTCGGACTCTGTCCTCCCGGTTTTAACATCGAAACCGAGTTCAACTTCCACAAGACGATCTTTTAAGGATTTGGCTTTTGCAACGCGAGCAACAAGCTGACGCTTATCATCGCTCACATGACTATCGTAAATCCAATCGTGAAATCCGAGTTTCTGATCATCAAGTGTGGCCTTTGGCCGGGGCCTGTCACGCAGATCATTCCCTTGACAAAAGAGGTCTATGGAGATGGCCGCCTGATGACCATGCGCTACTGCGGTAATAACGTTTGCCGGGCCAAAAGCTGCATCACCGCCAACAAAAACATTCTGCACATCCGTCTGCAACGTAAGCTCATCCAACACAGGCAATCCACGATCGGTAAATGCTATGCCGCTGTCTTTTTCGATCCACGGAAAGGCATTCAGTTGTCCAACGGCTAACAAAACTTCGTCACATTCCATGAAAACGGGTTCTTCCCCTATTGGAATCAGCGAGCGTTTCCCGTTCTCATCGTAATGTGCTGCAACTTTCTCAAAATGCATTCCCACAAGTTTGCCATTGTGAACTACAAATTCCAGCGGTACATGATTGTCAATAATTGGAATATCTTCGCTGATTGCGTCCTCTATTTCCCAAGTTGACGCTTTCATGTCGGCCTGCGGGCTTCGGACAACGACTCTTACATCCGAACCTCCAAGTCTTCTGGCAGTTCTACAGCAGTCCATTGCCGTATTACCGCCGCCAAGGACGAGCACTTTCTTTCCGGTTTTTTCCACATGCCCGAAAACCACACCCGCCAGCCATTCAATGCCGACAAAGATGGACGCATCGCCCTCTTGCCGACCGGGAAGATCCGGAAAGTCACGACCACGGGGAGCACCGGTGCCTATAAAAACAGCGTCGTATCCTTTGTCAAGGATCTCCCTGAGACTTGATACATAATGATTAAAAATGGTGTTTATGCCCATATCGAGTATGTACTTTACCTCGGTATTGAGAACTTCTTCGGGCAATCTGAAAGAGGGAACCTGAGACCGCATGAAACCACCACCATGTGATTGATTGTCATAGAGATCAAGTTCATAGCCCAGCACTGCGAGATCACGGGCAACAGTCAAGGAGGCAGGGCCGCCGCCGATAAGCGCGATACGTTTGTTATTCTTTTGTTTCGGGATTTCTGGTAACAGCGGCAGAATATCTCCGCGAAAATCGGCTGCCACCCTTTTCAGCCGACATATCGCAACGGGATTATCCTCCGCCCGACCACGACGACAGGCAGGCTCACAAGGTCTGTCACAGATTCTGCCAAGAATACCGGGAAAGACATTGGACTGCCAATTAATCATATACGCTTCAGGATAGTCACGACTTGCTATCAACCTGATATATTCCGGCACCGGGGTGTGCGCCGGACAGGCATATTGACAGTCGATAACTTTTTGAAAATATTTATAATTATTGGTGTCTGTCGGCTTCAAAGCTCTTCTCTTTATATGGGTAAGACAATGCACATATGGACCAGATGTCTTTGGATAGTGCGGACTCTACCTCTGTCTATCGATTGATGAAGTATGGCCTGGTTAACAACAAAAAAATCATTATGATTTTTGCCAGGTATTTCTATCTAATCACATTTTCGTCATTCCGACGGTTGTTTTCATTTGATAGGTACTATGACAACGTAGTAGTAAATGAACAAATTGCAATAGGTTCAATAGCCTTTTTCTGATACGTGTTTATATTTTATCAGGATGATGAAACGCTGGACTATAGAACAGTAGTACCTGGTGGATTAAAATGAAAACTGTTCAACTGGGCAGACTCAAAAAACAGGTTTCCATTGTCGGTTTAGGAGGGGAAGGTGTTCTCCGTACCTACGATCGACAGAGTGAAGCGCAACTGGTTATCCGGGAGGCATTGCAGCAGAACCTCAGCTACTGTGATTGTGCCCGGGTATATTCTGACAGCGAGCTCTATTATGGGGCGGTTTGGAAAGGCAACCCTGAATTGCGCAAGACAATCTTTCAGACCTCAAAGTCCGCATCTCGCGACCGGGATGGGGCTCTTGCAGACCTGTCTGCTTCTCTGCAGCGTCTCCAGACCGATTATCTTGACCTCTGGCAAATTCATGATGTGCGCACCGAAGAAGATCTTGCAGCAATTTCCAGGCCTGGGGGAGCACTGGAGGCTTTTATTGCAGCAAGAGAAAGTGGGCAGGTGAAAAACATCGGGGTCACCGGGCACCATGATCCTCATATCCTCACCAAGGCAGTGGAGCAATGGCCGGTTGACACTGTCTTACTGCCTGTCAATCCTGCTGAACAGGTAATCGGCGGATTTCTGAACCATACCCTGACAACTGCCCTGGATAAAGGTGTGGCCGTTATCGGCATGAAGGTGCTTGGTGCAGGACACTACGTTGTGCCTCAACTTGGCATCACAGCCGAGTTGCTCATCCGCTATGCTCTTTCCTGCGGCATTACTCTGGCAATAGTTGGTTGCTCAACACCGGAAGAGGTTCGTGAACTGGCGTCAGCAGGGGCACTGCCCCCTTTACCCCACACTGAAAAAGAAAAAATAACAGACCTGTTTACTCCCCATGCACAACAAAACGCGTTCTATCGCGGTGTACTCTAAACATTAGTGCCTTACTCCTGAACTTCTGTCATAAAAAACAGGTAAGCGTAGACTCCGAGAAAAGATTAAACCACTGAGGGTTAAAGAAACAATCTGTTTCTCTGTGCTCTCTGTGTCCTCTGTGGTAAAAAAGATATCTTTTGGGTTGTGGGCATTGCCCGCCTTGGATACATCAACGTCATTCCGGCGAAGGCGGGAATGACAAAAAAGGTGAGCATTGGTGGTAATCAGCAACTGTTTTGAATCTGTACACCCTCTCCATGATGTCTTCTCGTACCCGGTCAACCTTATCACTGCCAGTCCTGAATACTTCTCAATAGTTGCTCGGAGCCTTGACACATACCACTCTGTGATATATTTTTTTATTCATCCACTGTATTCTAATTAAACGGTGGCATGGAACGAATTACAAAATGGTAGAGTGCTGCTGAGTGCCCGCGCATGAACTTTGTTATTCATTGAATAAAAATAAAAAATGTGGGTGTAATTATGGCTGAGCAAAGACCAAAAAAAGAATGCCCTGAGTGTTGTGGTAAAAAATATATCCCCGGTGTGTGCGAATGTGCAAGTGAATGGCGTGGAACTCAAATCGATGAAGAGTGGAACGATTGCCAGTGCACTCCTGATCTAATCTGTCCGACCTGCGAGGGCAGAGGATACATAGAAGAATAATGTATCCGGTAAGTGCCTCCACACGCTGTATACATCGGGCATACACAACTGTCTTTTAACTCAATATCACAAGAATTCCATGAGAGGAGGATAAACTCATGAAAATCACAATCAATGAAGAATGCATCGCCTGTGAACAATGTGTTGAAATCTGTCCTGAGATCTTCAGCATGGGGGATGAGACTGCAGAAGTTACAGTTGATGAAATTCCCGAAGAGTATCAGGAAGCATGCCGGGAGGCGGCTGAAGAATGTCCGGCCGAGGCAATAATTATTAAGGAATAAAATGGAAGGAAAAACTCCAGGTCAGTAGAGGAAAACATGACCAATCATCTTCTCGGTATTGAGCATCGAGACCTTGTTGTTGATTGTTTGTCTCGATTTCCTCCGGAAATATCGGAGCATACCTTTACCAACCTGTTCGTCTGGAACCATTCAAGGCCAATTCATTTTACCCGAATTAATGGCACGATTATTTTTTTGATCTCCATATCAGACGGTAAAAAGCAGAAATTTTTTCTTTTTGGCCCACCGATTGGTAACCTTGCAATTGCTGAGATTGTTTCAGCTTTTAAAGGGGACCTTGCCGGAGCGATTCGCCTGCCCGTCTCCCATGCAGGATCAATTTCCGGGTCCGGTTTTCCCATTGGCAACGACAGGGATAATGATGATTATGTGTACAGTGTGAAGGACCTTGGAACTCTTGCCGGTCGCAATTATGCCAAGAAACGAAACCAGATAAAGAAATGCCTGCAGCGATACCACTGTGAGTATGAACCGATCTCCAAGTCGCTTATTCCCCAATGCCGTACCATGCAGGAACAATGGTGCAATGAACGCTCCTGTACAATGGATCATGGCCTGTGCAATGAGTTTTCCGCTATTAATGAAATGTTTGATTATTTCTTTGAGCTGGGTCTTATCGGCGGAGCTATTCGCATCGATGGCAAAGTGCAGGCTTTTGCCATTGGTGAACAATTACATCCAGGTACGGCTGTCTGTCATTTTGAAAAGGCCATGCCCGGCATGCAGGGGCTTGGGCAGCTGATCAACAGCTGGTTTGCCAGATATGGCCTGACGGATTTTGAATTCGTCAACCGGGAACAGGACCTGGGGATTCCTGGATTGCGACAGGCAAAACAAAGTTACCATCCCCATCATATGGTAGAGA
>JAYEKB010000438.1:0-6876 GCA_034660835.1 Thermodesulfobacteriota bacterium | reverse complement strand
AGCAAAAATATGGCAGGCCATTGAGAAAATCAAGTGGTGGGACTGGGACCATCAGACCATTAAAGAACGTATTTACGACTTTCGTGACGTTGACCGTTTTCTTGCACTGTATGGCGTGGACAACTAAAAATACTACATATTGCACTTGTTGTTCGTGAAAACAAAGTTAGCCAGCAATTTGTTTTGATTACTGAGTACGGATTTTGAAGATACTGCTCATTACAGGGCCAAGTGGAGCCGGCAAAGACAGTCTGCTCAGACTTGCCCATGCCCATTTTAAGGAAAACAGGCAGGTACTGTTTGCCCGGCGCTATATCACCCGGCCTCCGGATGAAAATGAACAGAATTTTTTTGTTGACCGTACAGCCTTCGCTCTTCTGCGGGAGAATGATTTTTTTATTTCCTACTGGCAGGCCCATGGTCATAGTTATGGTATTGCACGAACTGAAGTTTCAACCCTGCACGAGGGATGTCTGGTAATAGTCTCCATTTCCCGCCGGGCTGTTTCTGATTTTGAACAGCAGTTTGAGCGGGTGACAACTCTTGGGCTGACTGTTGACCGCGATATTTTAAGGAAACGGTTGCAATCAAGGGGTCGTGAAGATGACGACTCCATTGAAAAACGATTAGCCAGGGCATCACTTCCGGTCACAGCAAAAAAATTGATCTGTTTCGACAACGCGGAGAATTTGTCCGTCAGCGGAAAACGGTTTCTGGCACTTCTGAATTCCATACTCAAAGGATAACTACACCATGCGATTTGCCCTCTACTATGCCCCTTCACCTTCTTCACTGCTATGGGAACTCGGCAGCCGATGGCTGGGATATGATGCCTTGGGCGGTGAGAGGATCAGGCAGGTGCGTTGCTCCGGACTGGATCCGGAGAGGCTCTACGAAATAACCCTTATTCCCAGACGGTATGGACTACATGCAACACTGAAGCCTCCGTTCAGGCTTGCCGCGGACAGTGAAGTGGAGATGCTTCGATTGGCCATCAGTGACTTTACTTCCCGCCGGACTCCATTCGTTCTGCCTCCTCTGAGTCTTCGCCGGATCAATGATTTTTTTTGCCTCGGCCCTGAAAAACAGACGCGACCATTGGCTGAACTGGCGTCTGAATGCGTGCTGAATTTTGATAGATTCAGGGCTCCTCTCACAACCTGTGATCTTGCGCGTCGTAGTATCAATATGCTCACTCCAGTCGAGAAACATAATCTAATCACCTGGGGTTATCCGTACGTACTTGAACAGTTTCGATTTCACATTACCCTTACTTCCAGAATAACTGATGCTGCTGAAAAGGAGGTGATTCACACTGTACTTTCAGAGATGTTTGCCCCTGTTCTCGGAGTGCCGCTTGTGATGGATGCAATCTGTCTTTTTGTCGAACCGGCATCAGGACAACCGTTTGTTTGTGTAGAGCGTTTTCCATTTCAAATTGCAAAACAGACACTTGAGGAGTTTTCTCTCCATGACAGACAGAACCAACAACAAAACCTTTATTCTCGACACCAACGTCATCCTGCATGATTCTTCCTGTATCAATCATTTTGCTGAACATGATGTTGTCGTTCCAATCACAGTGCTTGAGGAACTTGATCATTTCAAAAAAGGAAACCAAACAGTCAACTTTCATGCCCGGGAGTTTGTTCGAGCCCTTGACTGCCTGAGCGCCAATAAACTGTTTAACGGTGGAGTGCCGATAGGCTCCGGCAGGGGACGAATTTCCATTAAGCTCGAACAGAAGTTGCATCCGGACCTTGGCCAGCACTTTCCCGCAGCAGCCAAACCGGATCATCAAATTCTAAATATCGGTTATCATCTTGCTGAAAATGATACCTCTCGCTTTTTTATCCTGGTAAGCAAAGATGTCAACCTGCGGATGAAAGCCAAGGCCGTGGGGCTTATGGCCGAGGATTATACAACCGATCATGTCAAGGATATCAGGGCGTTATACACGGGGTGTCGATGTGTAGAAAACGCAGAGTACAGTCTGATTGAAGAGCTGTTTAGCAGCAGGGAAGGGATTCCGTCGAACAAAGTAAAGTCAGAAAAACCATTGCTGCCCAATGAATACATTATTTTGCGCAATGGGAATAAATCCGCCCTCTCCACTTTTCAGACCAGGCGGAATTCTATTGTCACTATTCGTAAAAAAAACGTTTATGGGATAACGCCGCGCAATGCAGAACAGAGTTTCGCCGTCCACGCCCTGTGCAATGATGACGTTTCCCTGGTAACCGTCTCGGGCAAAGCAGGTACGGGTAAGACTCTGCTGGCCCTTGCAGCAGCCCTGGAACAGCGCAGGAATTACAAACAGATTCTGCTCGCCCGTCCCATTGTTCCTCTTTCCAACAAAGATATCGGCTATCTGCCTGGAGATATACAGTCAAAGATACGGCCCTACATGCAACCGCTCTATGATAATTTTTCCGTGATTCGTAATCAGTTTCCCGAACAGAGCGAAATGCACCAGCGACTAAACCGTCTTCTTGTAGAGGATAAGCTGGTTATTGAGCCGCTGGCCTATATTCGCGGCCGCAGCCTGGTAAAGATGTATATAATTGTAGATGAAGCGCAGAACCTGACCCCCCATGAGGTGAAAACAATCATCACCCGGGCCGGAGAGCAGACAAAAGTAGTTTTTACCGGAGACATTCATCAGATAGATCACCCTTACCTGGATAGCCAGTCAAACGGGTTGAGCTACCTGATTGAAAAGATGCAGGGGCAGCCCCTGTACGCCCATATTACTCTGCAGAAAGGGGAAAGATCAGCGCTTTCCATGCTGGCCAGTGAACTGCTGTAACCAAAAAAAATCTGAAAAAAACTAAAGTATAACATAGCAGTTTTATAAAGAGTAAACAGGACCTTTGCCTATGGAGCTGAAATACCATTCAATAGCCGCATGTCCCTTCTTTTACTCTCCCTTGCGGCTGTAACTGTCTAACCCGCATATTTCATGAACACTTTGTTTCATGCAGCATAACATATGGAATTCTTGGTGATAATTTCGAGATTGTTTCTTCTCGAAAATTTGCAAAGTGTTCACCGAAGGCAAGCCGATGCAGCCGCACCTGCTTTGTCGCTATCTGAGCAAGCATAGGCAACTATAGCTTGCTCAGATGCTCAGCGCATCTGCAGCCCCCTCGACTTGTGAAATATACGGGCTAAGTATTATTTGTAAAAATCAACCCGGATGCCTACCAATGCCAAACACAATATTGAAGCCTGGAACTCAGTTGCTGAACAATAATCTGCAACCACAGCTGATTGGGCAGACGTATCTTGATCTGTATCGTGAGAAACACACAACCCGACAATGGCTCCGGCCCGGGGGCTGGGCACTTGCCAATTACCGAATTCTCAATTTCTGGCTTGATTATCTGCAGGGCCATCCGGAAGTGGACAGTATGACGGCTGTTCTTGATTTTGATAATACCTGTATTTATCATGATATCGGTAAGGAGGTGTTACGGTATCAGGTTGCAGGGCTACACTTTCGCCTTTCTCCTGAACAGCTTGCAGAGCTCATTCCAGACAACCCTGAGAGTATCGGCGGGAAACCGCTTAAATTGGTTAAAAGACGCATTCTGGAATTGTATACAAAACTATGGCCCTTTGTTAAGCGGGGCCATCAGAGAACAGGATTGCGCCAAACCGAGTGTGAGGAATTTCAGGATATATTATATTGGTACTGTGTCGAGGCCGGAAAGCAGAAGGGGTTGGGACCGCTGTATACCCTGCCGTTACTTGCAAGACTACTTGCCGGTTTTACTGTAAATGAGGTAGAGGAGTTGACCTGTCTGGCTCTATCGACTGCTTTGCAGGAACCAATTACAAGACAGACCAGGGTAACAAACTATAGCTCAGTCGGGTCCATCAGGATGGAATATGCAACAGGGCTGCGGGTATTTGCTGAAATGGTTGATCTCATGGATCAGTTACGGTTCTCCGGAATCAGGTGCTGTATCGTTTCAGCGAGTACGGAATGGGTTGTCAAGGCGGCAGCAAAACACCTTGTTCTGCCGGTGGACCAGGAAAACATCTTTGGAGTCCGGGTCCAGCTTGCAGGCGGTGATCTTTTCACCACACGTTTGCCGGATGATTATCCGGTCACGTACCGTACTGGTAAAGTCCGGGTGATCAATGAGATGATATCCGCAACACCTGTTATCGTTGTCGGTGATGCGGTGACGGACTTTGAGATGCTCAAAATGGAGAATGTCCCCGTGCGCATGCTCATCAATCACAACAAATCCGACCTGATCAGCACGCTTTATACTGATCCCCAGATATTATTGCAGGGATTGAATAAGAGAACCGGAATGTTCTGGCCCCACAGGGAAACCCTTGATCGTGTTCATGATCAACAATACGCTACCTGCAGCAAATACCTGTTCGGCTTTCTCCTGCAGTAATGGAATTGTTTTACCATTACCGGCTCTATTCAGGTTTCTTCGGTATCGCAAACACGAGTTGATCTGAATTTCCCGCCTTCAAACGTGGGTCGAAAGTTCCCTAAGGTGAATAACCCAACATTTCCAGGGGCGTATTTCCTCATCGCATGTGTAGGGGCATCCTGAAAAATTTTCCTCCCGCATGGGACAGAGGCCGCATTTCAAATTACAAATGATTTTAGCTGCTTTTTCCAGGGCCAGTTCCGAAACATAATTATCCTGTTTTGTCTGCATCTTTTCCTCCGATTCTTAGAAAAATTCACTTAGGACAAGATGTAGTGCCAATCCGTTAGCTTTTAATAAGTTTCGGATTAATAAATGATGAAACGTAAGAATATCCTCTATGAGTCGAAGGCTACCGGCCCATCAGTTCTTTATTTGTACAAGGGAGGGCATGACCGGCAAACATGCAATCGGCTGAGTAACGCAATGTTCAATTTTTAACAGAAATCTAACCTAATCATAACATAAAGCTTTTATCTTGTTGTTCGCATATATTTCTTGAGCAGTAAAAATAATGACTCCGTTGAACAAGTAAGAAAGCCAAGGTCGTTAACTCATCATGGATAATTCCCCGGTAGCAGCAATACTATTGAAAAGGAGTCCAATAGTCTTGACCGAGGTGGTAAGGGGCTGTAAGCAAATAAGTAGTACAAGTAAGCGTGTGACACTTATTATTGCACAGGCCCTAAGAGACGTATATTGAACATATGAAAATACTTCTGATCAGTGATATTCATGCCAACTTTCCGGCCTTACAGGCTGTTGCCAAATACGCGCCGCCGGCTGATTTCGACCTGGTATGCAATTGCGGAGACACAACGGTCTATGCTCCTTTTCCCAACGAAACCATCAAGTGGCTGAAACGTCACAACGCCATCTCCATACTTGGCAATACCGACCGCAAAATTCTCCAACTGGCAAAGGGGAAACAGTTAAAAAAACCAAGCAAGCCGGATAAGAGAATCATGTACAGCTGGACATTTGATGTTCTGAAAAAGTCCAGTCTCAGCTATTTGAAATCTCTGCACAAGAAAAATATTTTTCAGGTGAACGGGGTCAAGATCGGTCTCTTTCACGGAAGTCCGGAAGATCCGGATGAATTTCTTTTTCACACAACAGCAGAAGACAGGTTTCGGGCGCTTGCCAAAAAGGCAAAGCAGGATATAATATGTGTCGGTCATTCCCATACGCCCTTTCATAAACAGTTTGAAGGGGTTCACTTTGTTAATCCCGGCTCAGTAGGCCGTATGTTTGACGGTAATCCAGCTACCTCTTTTGCGATCCTGGAAATCAAAAAGCGGAAAATAACCGTGTCCCATCACCGGGTTCCCTGGAAAATAAAAAAAATGAAAAAAGTTTTGCGGGACAACCAGTTACCGGAAATCTACATCAATATGTACGAGCAAGGCCTAAAGCTGAACTGAAAGCCTGTACAATCCTTCTCTCCCCTCCCCAAGTCCGAACCATTTTTTCATCTCATCTTCTTCGTTGTTTAGAAAAATATTTTTAAGTTCGGGACATTGATTTGCAAATAAATTTGTAACGATTTCCTAACAGTATCATAGCAACACCGTACTATCTATTTCCAAAAACAATTTCAACTATTTCTTCCAGGATCATATTATGAATAAGAATGTTTTTTCTTTCTTTGTAGTTTCAGCATTTTTTGGAGCAATTTCCCCATCCCTTGCCGGTACACCAGACAATGGCATTTCTTTTTCCGACCCCCTGTGGACCGGATTACTCTGCAAAACGGCATGGAAATGCGTTTTGACGTCGGCATTGGTTCCGGTGCCTGCCGTCTGGCATCTGATCCAGAGGGAATTATCTATACAGTCACCGATCGCGGCCCGAATATAAAGACTAAGGATGCCCTGAAGCTCATGGGGGTAGACTTTGCTGGCAAAAAAGGAAAAATTTTTCCAACCCCCAATTTTTCTCCCACTATCTATAAACTTGAGGTGAGAGATGGTCGGGTCACTGTGCTGGATAAGATCCAGATCAAAACTGCTGACGGCAGGCCGATAAGCGGTATTTCCAATCCTGATACCGAACCTGCCTGGGATGTAAATGGAAAAGAGATGAGCTATGATCCGGATGGGATTGATGCCGAGGGGATCGTTAAACTGAAAGATGGTACTTTCTGGATCGGCGAGGAGTACGGTCCGTCCATTCTCCATGTAGGAATGGACGGCAGAGTCATCGAGCGATGGGTGCCGGAAGGAGTCGGGGAGAGTCTTGCTGACGCCGGCTACGAGGTCAAGGAGTTGTTGCCAGCCATCCTGAGAAAAAGGGCGTTGAATAGAGGCATCGAATCCATGGCTGCCTCACCGGATGAAAAATATCTCTACTTTGCCATGCAGAGCCCCCTGGCAAACCCGGACAAAGATACGTATAAAAAAAGCCGTCAGGT
>JAYEKB010000437.1:0-6880 GCA_034660835.1 Thermodesulfobacteriota bacterium | reverse complement strand
GCAACCAGTGACCGCACCTCAGGAATAGGAGATATTGTCCTGATCCCATTCGCGATATTTTGGCCTCGCGAGAATATCCATACCAGCTTTAGCTTTACAGAATAGGTTTTATCAATTGTTGCGCCCTGAATAGACCACCACAGTACGCCATGTCTCAATCGTGCATGATCACTTTGAGCTAAATTGAACTGAGCGCAATTATTGATAAAACCTATTCTGTTAAGGTAAGGGTCACTTGGCTGGATATGAGTATCAAATTTACCTTAAAAACAGGTTGCCCGCAGGTGCTACCCTATCAGAAAACATCTTAAATTTCCGTTTTCCTTAAATGGTAACCTTACCATTGGTTCCCTATTGAAAAAGTTTCGTAGTTGTGATTTAGTGAATAGTGACTCATTTATAGAGTAGTGAGCGGAATTAGGAAGAAGTTGTAACTTTCTGTTGACCCAAGTTAGATATAGTGCTTAAAAAATGATTGTGAAATTAACGGAAGATTCAATGACTAAAAAAAGTAAAAAAGTCCAACTGTTGAAAGGTCCCTCCCTTTTAGCCTATGCAAGGAAAAACGCCAGAGAGCTGGGACTTGACGGAAAAGGAATGAAGCTTGCCGATCTTGTGTGGATGATTCAGAAAAAGGAGGGTCACACGAGCTGTTTTAAGAAAGAAAAGACATGTACCCAAACTGGCTGTTGTTGGCAGTTATCCTGTGGAGCAAAACTGGATTGAGTGGGAAATTGCAGTTTGTCTTTTCACTTTAGTTTTCAGTTGTGCACCGCCCAAATGAAGCCCAACACTATTCACGCTCCATGGTGGCTGAGCAGTTCAGGATGTGTTCTTTTTCCCCCCCAACCAGTTAACAATATAAATACAGATCTTACATAGAGCCTGAGCAGTTATGAGAGATATACAACTCTGTGATCCTGCCAAGCTCCAGGAACTTGTCAACTGGCTGGCCATAGAAATCGGACCCCGTCCCCGCACGAGACCGGACCTTCTCAGCAAAATCAGGGACTATCTATTAACGTATTTCAGTCAACTTGGTTATCAGATTCTTACCCAGCCAGTGGTGTGGGGAAAAGGCACCTGTTATAACGTTATTGCCTTGCCTGAAAATGAAGAACTGACCACAGGAAGTGCGCCTCTGATTGTTGTCGGTGCCCATTACGACACCGTCAGTCGTTCGCCGGGAGCTGATGACAACTCCAGCGCAATAGCTGGCCTGCTTGAGCTGGCACGTATTCTGGCTCCTGACCCGCCCCCTGGACTCAGGCTGGTGGCCTTTTGTCCCGAAGAACCGCCCGTATTTCGGACAAAGAAAATGGGCAGCTATGTTTTTGCCCGCAGCCTGAAGCAGCAGCGTGCCCTGGTACAGGGGATGATCTGTTTAGAGATGATTGGTTATTTTCAGGATGAAAACGGCTCACAGTCTTATCCCATTCCTTTAATGAACAGAATTTACCCAAAAGCCGGTAATTTTATCGCCTTGGTCGGCAATCTGCGTTCCTGGCGTTGGGCAACCCAGATTAAGGCCGGTTTTCAGCTGGGTACTGATCTGCCTATAGCCAGGCTAAATGGCCCTTTCTTTGTCTATGGCATCGATTTTTCTGATCACTGGTCCTTCAACCGGCATGGTTACCCGGCAGTGATGCTCACAGATACCGCCTTTTACCGTAACCCCCACTACCACAAGCCAACTGACCGTCCCAACACTTTGGATTATAAACGCGCTGCTGCAGTGGTCAACGGACTTGCCAGCGCAGTGCTGAGCTTGACAAGGATGAGATAAGTGGTCTGCTGTCACTCTGTGCCACGCTGATTTATTGTGAAAGAATAGAGATTGTATGGAGGGTATATTTCATTTCACTAAATAATATGGTCCGATGCTTTAAACTTTAAGCCGATCATGTGCTTATAATTGGCAAGAAAACAGTTTATAAATTATGATTTTTCTGTTGTTTACCTGCCTGATTACATTGCATAAAATATCCATGATGCGAGCTAACTCGCTTATTTTATTAAGGGAAGAAGGTAATGTCACGTGTTATCATTGGAAGTAACCACCTGCAACAACCTCGCTGGAAACTCTTTATCGGTGTACCGTTGATATATTTACCGCTTATCACCACCGTGCCATTTGTTGTACTGGGTGTGTTGTTAGTACGAATTCACCTTGTTTATGTAGGCGGGATGAAAATCAAATCTTACTGGGACTTTGTACCAAAATGGATTTCACACCGTTACCGTTATAATGATCAGATTATCTACACGACCGGGGCTAAATGGTACAATATACGTGCCCTTAGGTTCTATTGGATTTTTAACTGTAAACTCTATTGTCCACTTAGTGTTGCCTTGTTCTGTTACTTGGCTTACCTGGTGAAGATTGTCGAAAACTGGTGGTGTCCCTTTGCGCATGACAAAAAACCAGAGTATAGCGAATCCGCTATCGATAAATCCTACTGGCACTTACATGATGACGAAAGACAACGACTTCACCCTGATGACTTGAATAATCCTATCTGGAACGAGGAAGCAGAAAGCAATAAAGATTAGAATAAATTAAGGGAACAATAGGAGACGTACCACGATTTACGAATGTTCGGATATAAAAACTGCCCATGGACATATCAGTCATCTCCCTATTATTCAAGACTTGAGATGCTTACTGTGTCGGTAGAATTTTCATTCAAGTAATCTGCTGTTACTCTGTTCCATTGCAATTCATTTCGGGAGAGTAGAGATTGTATGAGGTAAGGTTAAGCGGTGGTAGGCACGTGGCAGGTAAAAACTATTCTGTAGAATGCAGGTTAAATTTGAGAACCTAAAAGTCAACATATCTCCTATAAATTGTGACTCAGTCAAGTATTTCCGTAGGGAAAGATATCCCTTGTCAAGCCTCGGTTTGGGAGCACACCTCATAAGTTTAGGCTTGTTCCTGATTCTGTGAACCACAGCCTGTTGGGTAATTTTCTCCAAAAAGATATTTTTTGCAACCGAGGGCAGATTGACCCTATCTGTACTAATATTAACCAGTCGTTTGCCTAGTGCAAGTGTCTGATTTGATCTCACCTTATCTCCAAAGCTGTCAGATTCAGTATGAACAACTACACGTAATTATTTCCAGCGTAACCACGTCAGGAAGAATCGCTTAAGAATTGGTCGAGCTGCCGGATTATCAATGAAAATCAGTAATGCGAAGAAGAACCACTGTAATATTATCCCTGCCACCCGCTTTATTTGCAGCTGTTATTAATGCCTGTCCCGTCCGGTTGACATCCGGATGATGCCTGCGGAGAATCGATTCCATTTCATCATTGGCAAGCATGGTTGTCAAACCGTCGGAACAGAGCAGCACAAGATTTCCGTCCTGGATATCAAGTCCCTGAATGTTTGCTTTAACCTCTGTCCCTGCCCCGACGGCACGGGTGATAATATGCCGTTGCGGGTGATTAAGGAGCTGTTCTTCCGATAACCCTTTATTCCGGAATAATTCTTCGACCAGTGAATGATCCCTGGTACAGCGAAGTAGTGAGTTTCCATCCCATTGATAGGCACGACTGTCCCCTACATGGCCAACTTCAACGGTATGGTCATGGATTTGTGCAATGATCATGGTCGTTGCCGTATTCAGTTTAAGTTTCTGCCTTTTCTCATACACACTGGTATTGGCATGGCTGATCATCTGCTGCAGTGAAAAGTTTTTCGAAAATGATAGAAAGCCGTGTCGGCCGGCAGCTGACAGCAAGCTCTGGATACTCTCAAGAGCAATGACGGATGCAACCTCACCCCTTTCAAGCCCCCCCAACCCGTCTGCCAGGCAGAACACCCCTTTTTGGGGAAGAAGAAGGAAATCATCCTCGTTAATTGACCGCACCCGTCCTGTATCGGAATAGCCGGCATATTCGACCTGAAATCCACCAACCAGGGCACGTCCCTCTTCAGATTTCATAACAGCTTGAATTTTTTTTCTGATTTACTCTTTTTACCTTTGAAAACAATGGACTGTTTTACGGTATAGGTCCCCTTGTCTGCTGATTCAGGTACCTTGAACACCAGGCGACTTTTCCAGGTACCATTTTCCCGGGTAACCGATTCATCCTGGAGTACGGTAAGACGCTTTGTATTAAACCAGAGTTCCTTTTTCTCAGTGACAATAAGTCCCCCGGACGGACCACCCATTACCCCATAGATGACAACAACTGTTATACTCTCACCCCTGGCAACAGTAGACGGTCTCAGTGATGTCTCCTGCAGGCGTACTGTCGGCTCGGATCCCTGTTTATATTTATATTTTTTTTTAGTTTTCCTGGTTCCCGAAATTCGACGGGCGGAAGTACTGCTTGTTTTCCATAAATCCTTGAAAAATCTGTCGACCTTGCGAGCAGCCTTTTTATCAGCAACCAGATAACCGGCTCCCGCACCCACGGCTAAAATGAGGGGGGCACAACCCTGCAGCAGCAACAGCCCGGAGCAGGCTGCAACGAGGAAACATCGTGCTGCAGAGAGAGTAACTGTATGACCGGAAAACCGGCTGGCTAATTTCATCGCAGGGCACACCTCAACTGACTGTGGGCAAATGGTCGGTTAAGAGATACAGATACGTTATTAACTCCGGCTAATTCTTTTTTTCTCTTCCCGGAGTCGTTCCTGCTCTCGTTTTTTTGCTTCACGTTGTATTTTTTGTTCCTTTTTAATCTGCTCTTTCCTGCGTTTTTTAGCTTCACGATCCAGTTTTTTCCTGCGCTTATCTTCCTCCTGATAAATATCCATGCTTTTCTTAATCGGTTCGTGATAATTTTCAATCCTGTCGGTGCTGCTTTCAAGGACCTGCCAGTCGGAATCCCCTGGCAACGGCTTGTTTTGCTGCAGCATATTTTCAAGGGCAGACCCGGTTACAGGAGTTTGTTTTGCTGTTCTTGATGTCTGCAACATGTCCATGGCCGTTGTATTCGGTTCGTTACTGTTCTGTACAGGGTCAGGAATCGGATTATCAGACCCCGGATTTTCTATCATGCCTTGTTGAACACCATTACTGCTGAAGCCGGTCTCAGGCTGTACAGGGCTGTCGTTCCGGCTACTGAAAAAAAAGCGAACACCTGACAATAATGCTAATAAAAAGAGCGTCACGATCATGAAAACAAGCATGGAAGGTTTTTTCTTCCTCTTCTCGGGCAGGTACGTATCCAAGCTTCTTGGCTCGGGTGCCAGCAAAGTGGATTCAATCTCCGGCTGATCTGGAGAGTCAGTGACCAGCAGGGTCAGATCATTCTCCTGCACATTCTCTATTGGAGAAGGCCCATGGGTTTCGGCTTGCTTGTTGAGTGCATCAGCAAAGGATCGTGCATCAGGGAAGCGATCCTCCGGTTTCTTTGCAAGGGCCTTTTTGATAACAGCCCGTAATCCAGGAGAAATATCTTTTCTGAGGCGAGACAGATCCACCGGCCGGGACAGATGTCCGTTAAAAATTTCAGCGATCGTTCCCCGGAAAGGTGGACCGTCACTGAGCAGCTGGTAGAGAATAACTCCGACCGAATACAAATCCGTAGCCGGGCTGCTTTCCCCGAATGTACGGGGATCAATACGTTCAGGAGCCATATAGGCAGGAGTTCCGGGCCCGGAACTGTCAAGCTGTGTCAACCGGGAAAGTGTTTCTTCGCTCTCTTCCTGTCTGGCAATACCGAAATCCATCAGTTTGGCCGGGGTGTTACCTTCCTCCTGTTGCTGAACGAGGATATTTGAAGTTTTTATATCCCGATGAAGGATCCCGTGTTCATGGATACAGCCAATGGCCTGCAGGATTTGTCTCACCAGGGAAACAGCGTTGTCAACCGTTGATACGACGCAGTTGCCCTCCGGCTTGTCTAAGAGCAAATCCGCCAGAACCTCACCCTGAACATATTCCATGACCAGGTATATCCGACCCTCATCCTCAATTTTATCATACAGGGTGACTATGTTGGGATGGACCCCGATGGCTGCATGGAGACGGCACTCACGGTCAAGACGACGACGGACTTCACTGTTGTCGGCAAGCACGGGAAGAATCGTCTTGACAGCTACCTGCCGCTTAAGAAGCAGATCCCTGGCCAGGTAAACCGTACCGGTTCCACCTGAACCCAGGACACGGATGAACTCGTAGCGATCAGCCAGTTTCCATCCGCTATAATCGTATTGTTGCGGGCTGCTGCTTTGCCCGTTACTGGAAGTACTGCCCACGCGTTAGTTGCCTGCCTGCCGCCAATGCGGTGTTGTATCAGAGAGGGTCGCGCCGTTTCAGGAGCCAGGCGCAGAGCAGCAGCCAGACAACTGCCTGGACTGCCAAGACACTCACTCCATGATAGTAGACTGTAGTTCCATAGTCAAATCCGATCACCTTGTGGACAAAATCAGCTATCCAGGGGACTGCTGTGTCACCATTATCGTAGACCCCGGTCAATCCCATTTCCAGACCCCATCTGGCAGGAAGCAGGATTGCTGGAATCCGGGTCAAGACGTTCATGTTGGCATAAAAATCTGGAGCCAGCCCGCCGGAAAGAATGAGTTGCGGCAAAATACCGGCAACGGCCAGAAGAACGGAAAACCGGCCTGAAGTGGGGTCAACCCCGCTTATACACAACCCCATGCAGACAGATGTCCAGGCCACGCCGACCATTGTCAGCCAGATCGGCAAAAAGGATAATGGTCGCAGCAATGGATGCAGGGAGCAGCAGCCAAGAAAGATGAAACATTGAACAGCGGTAACAGACAGACAAAAAGGCAGTTTTGATCCCAGGTAATCAAAGATTCGCATACCCGACATTCGTTCGCGTTGGTAGATGCGGCGTTCTGAAGAAATTTCAAGACAACTGGTGATCGTTCCCAGGAAAACTCCAGTCATGAT
>JAYEKB010000436.1:0-6889 GCA_034660835.1 Thermodesulfobacteriota bacterium | reverse complement strand
TCAGCGTCTCTGCCTGTTCGCTACCATCCTCTTAACTCTCTGCTGCCTTTTCTCATGCGCACCGGCTGTGCAATCGCCTGCTCCTGCCGGCAAGCTCACCATCATCGGCACGGGCGACCTGCAGGGACGCCTTGACGCCGATCCCCGGTCGATCAGTATTACGGAATCCTCTGAAAAAATAGAGATAGTGGGTGGTATCAGCCGTATCGCCGGCCTGATCAGGCAAATTCAACGGGAGACCCCAAACCCGGTGATAGTGGTGTCTTCGGGTGATGATCTCATGGGCAGATACTTTCATCAGTTTGACGGCAAGGCCATTTTTTCGTTAATGGAGATGTCCGGATATGAAGTAATGGCCCTGGGTAACCACGAATTTGACAGAGGTCCCGGTGTACTGGCCGAGGCTCTTGATTCTGTGAACTTCACCGTCCTCTGCTCGAACCTGGAAGTGCAGGATACAGTCATGGGAAAAAGCTGCCGATCGTATCTGCTCCTGGACTACCAGGGCATCCGTATCGGTTTCTTTTCTCTCATGACCAATGATTTTCCGGTGGTTACCGTTACCGGCAAGGTAAAAATCCGAAACACCCAAGCTGAAGTTGCCCGGAACATGATCCGGACCCTGAAGGGAAAAGGAGCACAGGTCATCGTTGCAGTCACCCATATCGGCACGTATATGGATCGCATACTGGTGGCTGAAGTGGCAGGTATTGATATCATCTTCGGCGGCCACTCACATAATTACATGAACAGGCTGGAAAGGGTGAACAACACCCTGATTGTCAATGGCGGTGAAAAGGGATCGGCCCTGGTCCGGCTGGATATTTCCCTGGATGAAAAGAACCAAGTCATACCGACTTCTGCGGCCTATTCGCTGATTCCGGTTACAGAAGACATCGAACTGGACGCAAAGGTGGAAAAACTACTGGCGGAATACCGCAACCAGCTGCCAGCGGCAACAGTCGTGGGTATGACAGAAAAAGAGTGGGATTTGACCCGTGTAACCCTCTGCAGCTGTGAATCAAACGTAGCAAACCTGATTACCGACATGATCCGCAGCCAGTTCAAGGTCGATGTTGTGCTCTACAACGGTGGAGCCTTTCGCGGCAACTCAAAATTCTCTCCCGGACCGGTTACCGATACCATGCTTGCTGAAATCGATGCCTTTGAAAACAATGTGTATCTGATGACCATGCAGGGAAAATATATCCGTCAAATCCTGGAGCACTCGGCTACCCTGATCGGCCAGGGCGGTTTTCTACAAGGATCGGGTATTACATTTACCATTGACACCAAAGAACAGCCGCAGAAACTTACCCACAAAGATCGTACAAATTATGCCATTTCTCGACCAGGAAAAAAGATCAAGAATATCCGAATACAGTCCCCGGACGGTTCCTGGCAGCCCCTGGATCCGAAGCGCAATTACAGGCTGGCCAGCAATGACTTTCTGGTCAAACTTGCCGGAGACCACTACTTCTGGTTTAAAAAGTATGGCCAGGGTATTCACAACACCTACTCAACCATGGGAACGATCATCACGGACTATTTCCGCAAGCATACTATCGTCAACCCGGAAGGACCAGACGGTAGAATTACAATCAGGTAGAGCAGCAGACTGTAAGAAAATCAGGGATCAACAAGCGAGAGAGAGGATTGGTGAAATCGACATTGGAAAGCCAGCCGCGGATCGGCATCTCCTCGATGCGGCATTTTCTGCTGGGTTAACCTCCGACCCTTGCCGCCTTGTCCACGGTATCCTGAGCCATCCTGCGATAGATGGCCCCAATGATGTACCAGGGAATATCGCCCTGTTCTTTAATGGCTGTCTGCATTGCAGCAGGGGGATTTTCTGCCCCCGGATAGCCACTCTCTGCTGTATTGTCACCTCGCCGGAAGCAACGGTACCAAAGGGGTCATCAGTCAAAAACCAGGAACCGGCATCCAGTTCCTGCAGTTCGGCAGCGGTAGAGTGATCAGTTCTCCAGGGCTTTCGACGCTGGATTTTTTTTCGGCTGGCAACATCGGGAGTTCGTTCCAGGGTCGGGTTATGAAAAATGATCAGTTCACCGTCTCTGCTCAACCGAAAATCGGTTTCCCAGCAATGCGCTCCCTACTCTTTTGCCCTGTGCATGGCCAGCATGGTGTTTTCCGGAGCAATGGAGCAAGCACCGCGATGAGCGCAGACAAATCCTCCCTTTGACAGGTTATCAAAAAACAAAACCAGTCCCCTTTGTTGCTGAGATAGAGGCTGATTTGTTCTTTTTCCGGGCCAATATTCATCTTTTTCTTCTGCTGAGCTGCGTCTTTGGCTCAAAGTTAGCAGTCAGAATGCCTGAGATAATGAGTAATGCACTGTACAAATGTACCATGCTTATATCTTCTTTCAAAATGAGATAGGCCAAAACCCCGCTGAAAAGGGGCAGAGTATAGTAAATCATTCCCGCCTTTGTTGGGCCGATTACCATGATCGCCTTGTTCCACAAAACAAATGCTGACAGTGAAGCAAAAATACCTACATACAGAATTGAACCAACTATTTTAGCGTCGAATTCGATAGTTGGAGATGTAGTGTATTCCCAGATAAAAAACGGGAAAAGGAAAACAAGACCCAGGATGAATGTACTTAACTGGAATGACCAGATGCTTAATCCTGCTGGTTTGTGGCGTATTAAAATGCTGTAAACTGCAAATATTATCGCTGCAATAAGCATCCAGACCTCACCTACGGCAAAAGATATGTTGGCCAGGCTGGAAACGTTTCCTTTGGTAACCAGCAGGACAACACCTGTTGCCACCAGTATAATGCCGATCCCCTTGTTTATAGTTATTTTCTCTCCAAAAAAAAGTCGCGACAGGATGACAATGAAGACGGGAAAGGTGATGGAGATTAGTGAAAGGTTGAGGGCCGTTGTCGTATGGCCGGCAAGGTATATCAGCGTATTAAACGTTGTAATACCCAGTAAGGCCGTGATTGCCAGGTAGCCGATATTTTCTTTGAGCACATCGCGCTGGGCAATAAGCGGCTTCAGGGCAAAGGGCATAAACACAATAACGGCAACAACCCACCGCCAGAAGGCAAGGCTGATCGGCGGGATGCTTTCATTAAGTCCTCGGGCAATTATAAAATTTCCTGACCAGAGTGCCGTTGCACAAATGGCAAATAGATAGCCCGGCAGGGCCTGTTGGTTTTGTTGTTTATGTTTCAAAGGGTCAATTTTCCTTTTTGCGTAACTATTCAGATACTACAACAAATTGCCCTCTACACTGAGCTGTAACTGTTCAGAAGTGCCGTATATTCGGAGTCTGCGCTACCTGTTTATTCGGAGTCTTTGCTTACCTGGGCCTTTGAAGCATACTGGTGCTATTCGAGAAGGCCAGCAGTGTAACGGCGAATGGGCAGGTAAGCGTAGACTCCGAAGATGGGTGCTTCTGAATAGTTACCTTTTTGCTTTATTTGGTCAGCAGCAAATAAGCAGCAGAAAAATTCTGAACTCTGCACCCTGGCCGGGACGAATGTCTGCTGTAATTGACCCGCTCCACAATAGTTTGATAGATTGAAATGCCGACTCCTTTAGTTAACCGCTATCATCCCAATCATGGAACCGTCTACAGTTCTATTTTCCGGATGAACAATTGTGAGGCCTGTTGATATTAAACCGGATTAGCATGAAAAACTGTCAGGATGGCTGGTGGATAATTTTCCATGATTACTCATATAAACAAAGTATTACTCGAGTAAGGCACATCTTAGACTTGAGTAACTATGGCAACTAATTAATAGACTATTCAAGGGGAAGAAATAAAACAAGCCATAATGGAATAACCTCGGTTGATAACAGGTTTTAATTGACAAGGCTTTGTTTCCGTTGGTATTCTTGAAAAAGAAGAATTGTTTTTCATTAGCGAACAGTATCCCGTGAGTTGGAGTGTATAGTTGGAGTAATGCATCTGTAATTCTACAAGGGTAAGGTAGTAGTTAATAATAAGGAAAATTGACGATAATTTGTGAAGGCGCAATGTTTTTCAACCTCGGAGAACTGTTACAAGGAGCACAGCCATGCCGGATGTGGGAGCAGTCATAGGTAACGTATCTGATACTGCCGGATCTTTTTTTTCCAGGATCGGTAATTTTGTACAGGCCACCAATCTTCCTGACCAGGTAAAAGATGTTGACTTTGTCGGCCTTTTTACCAATCCCTGGTTCATGATCCCCTTTGTAGCCTGGGTCATTTACCTGGTGTACAAGCAGTCGTTTCGTGACTTGATTATTATTGGTATTATTATCGCTGTCTGGTGGGTTTCCGGAACCGAGTATATGCAGACCCTGGTGATCGGTGATGAGTTGCAGATTAATAAGATACTGCCGGTATTGTTTGGTGGTGCCGCAATCCTTGGATTTGTAATCTACATGTTTTTCGGACGTTCCTGATTGTTTGTTACTTAGGTTCACTCAAAATGCTAAGTTATTTTTGAGTGGGCCTTTAAGGTAATGAACCGATTGGAGGGATATGGAATATCGTAACGCAATTTTTATCGTCACCGAAGAGCAAGCCTGCCCTATTTATAATGTAGGCGAAGAGTTTCAGGTCAGGGATATGGCTCTGACCGTGAAGTCGGAGAAACCCGCTTGTTTGAAACTGATCAAGGAAATTGTGCAAGTAAGCTCCAGCACACCGGTGTTTGAGCGATTCACACAGCAGGGTATTCAGCGCGCCAAGTTTGAGTGCGGAGGCTGTTCGGGCCTTATACGGTTTGAGTTTAAAAAGGAAAAGGAGTTTGCCACCCTGCAGATGAAACTCCTTGCCGCTGCCGAACAGCGGGCCAAGATAAGTCATATCGGAGAGTTCTCCGGCCTGTTGCGTGGGATGGAAATTTTTGAACCACTTACAGATAATGACGTTCGTGATCTATCGGCCATGTTGAAGCTGAAACGATATGAGACCAATAAGATCATTATAAATATGGGAGATCCGGGAACACACCTGTACATTATTTTATCCGGGAATGTGGCTCTTGTCAGGGATGGAAATGAAGTTCTCGCCGAGTTGGGAGCGGGTGATATTTTTGGTGAAATGAGCCTGCTGTCCGGTGAACCGGTCATGACATCGGTATATTCACGATCAGTGCTCAGGCTGGCAACGCTCAGCGCCAAAGACTTCAAACATGTCTTGGGCAGGTATCCCGTCCTGCAGGTATTCTTTTATCGTATGCTGGTAAACCGTGCCCAGGTAAATTCAATGCGCTCGGGCAAAATCAGCTCGGGCATGACCGGTGAGCTTGAGGAGATTAACTTAGTGGAGCTTTTTCAGTTGATCAATTCCGGCGGCAAAACCGGCAAGGTTGCTTTGCTCTTTTACAGTGACAGAGCCGTTATCCTGTTTAACGAGGGGGAAATTGTCCAAGCTGTTTATGGGGACCTTGAGGGTAAGAGTGCCGTGTTTGCCCTGCTTGCGAAAAGTAAGGGATCCTTCACCTACACCTCTGGCCTGTCGGATGCGGATAAGGATTTGCCGGTAATAGGCGGCTTTATGGGATTGATTATGGAAGGACTGCGTCGTATTGACGAGGAAGAGTAGTAGCTATAACCTTTTTGCCATTCCTGTGTTCTGCCGGTTGTAAGATCTCCTGCATGTATCGGGCAGGGTACATTTGAGAAGGTGGTTTGTCAGGGACTCAAATCTTGCGAAAGATAAGGCAGGCGTTGGTGCCGCCGAAGCCATAGCTGTTGGACATCACGGTTTGCAGGTTTTCCTGTCTCGTTTCTGTAACAATGTTCATGTCTGCCGCTTTCGGATCCAGATTTTCAATATTGGCGGAAGCGCTGATGAAATTATTTTGCAACATCAACAGGCTGTAGATGGCCTCATGCACCCCGGCCGCTCCCAGGGAGTGACCGGACAGTGATTTTGTAGAACTGATCGGTGGAATACCGCTCTTGAAAACGTCACGAATTGCCTGCAGTTCTACCAGATCGCCGATGGGGGTTGAGGTACCGTGTACATTGATGTAATCAATGGAACTTCCCGCCATGTTAAGCGCTATTTTCATGCAGCGGGCAGCACCTTCACCTGAAGGTGCCACCATTTCATAGCCGTCGGCAGTGGCTCCGTAGCCGATGAGTTCACCGTAAATTGTTGCTCCCCGGCTGCGGGCATGTTCCATCTCTTCCACAACCACAAGACCCGCACCATTGGCGACCACAAAACCATCCCGGTCAACATCATAAGGACGTGAGGCACGCTGGGGCGTGTCGTTAAACTTTTTCGATAAGGCCCCCATGGCATCAAACATGGAGGTCTGGGTCCAGTGTTCCTCATCACTGCCGCCGGCAAAGACGATGTCCTGTTTTCCCAGCTGAATCTGTTCCATAGCCGCGCCGATACAGTGTGCTCCGGTTGCACAGGCAGAGGAGATAGAGTAGCAGGTTCCCTTGATTTTAAAGGGTGCAGTCAGTCCGGCCGATACCGTACTGCTCATGGTCCGAGGCACCATAAACGGGCTCAGGCGGCGCAGTCCTTTGTTTCGCATGATATCAGCGGTGGCAACCACATTTTCAGCAGAGGTACCGCCGGAACCGATAATGAGGCCGGTCCGTGCTGAGGACACTTCATCTTCCTGCAGTCCCCCATCCTCGATTGCCTGCTTCATGGCGATATAGGCATAAGCAGCCGCATTCCCCATAAATCGCAGGATCTTTTTGTCGATATGCTCTTTGATATCGATCCGGGTGAAACCGCCAATCCGGGAACGCAGGTTAAGCTCTTCATAGGCCTTCTGGTAGCGAATACCTGAAATCCCCTTTTGCAGCGAGACAAGAACACCCTCTTTGGTGTCTCCCAGGGGAGAGACAATGCCCATTCCTGTTATAACGACTCTTCGCATATTG
>JAYEKB010000435.1:0-6892 GCA_034660835.1 Thermodesulfobacteriota bacterium | reverse complement strand
GGACTACAACGGCGTTGGAGCCCAGGCCGGCGATCGCCTCCCTGCCGGTAAGAATGCCGATAAGCGGCAACAGGGTCATGACCAGCAGCCCGACGACATCGACTCGCAATAGATTGAATACCAGGAGAATAATAACCAGACCGAGAACAGCAAACACGGTTATCATTTCTGTTGTGAGTACCAGGGGATCCATACCTATCTCCTCAAGAGAATTTACGAGCGATAATTTAGCAGTGAATTGTGTTACCAGCGGCAACGAGAGAATCTATTCAACGATATCAAGGGTAACAAATTTCAATGCACGGGTTGTACACTTGGTAACGCAGGCAGGCTTCATGCCGGCATCAACCCGATCCATGCAGTAATCACATTTAACCGCTTTGTTTGTTTCCGGGTTGCGTTGCGGAACCGTCCAGGGACAGGCCCCGGAACAGGACATACAGCCTATGCATTTTTCCTGATCAATATACACAATCCCGTCATCCCGTTTAATCATTGCCGAGGTTGGGCAGATTGGCACACAAAACGGGTCCTCACAGTGATAGCACGAGCGAAAAGAAAATTCGGTCTTAGGCACACCCTTGATTAATTTAAGCGGCAGATATTTGATTTCACAAAGAATAGGACCAACCGGCAAATTCTTGTTTGTCTTGCAGTGAACCTCACAGGCAAGGCAACCGATACATCTCTTTGTATTCAGATAAATCATATATTTGTTCATAGCTCGACAACCCTCCTTCTGGGATTACGCACGCTGCGATGAACAACAACAAAGGACTCGCAGAGATTGATAGCACCTCCAGCCTGATCCCAATTATCGAGTTTACCGATCATCAGCTTTTGATCACTGAATCCGGTATGATAGGCTTTTTTCTGCAGCGGTATCTGCCGGCCAAAACCATGCACCGTAAATACCGCCTCCGGGTGAATAAAATCCGTCAGATTTGCCTTAACCGTACCGGTATAACTGCCGTCCCCAGCTGTTACATCAACCAGATCTCCCTCATTGATCCCGAGTTTGCCGGCAGCCCTGGTATTGATCCACAATGTATTTACAGGCATCAACTCACTGAGCAACGGATTATTGATAGTATGCCCATGGGAGTGAACTGCGGCTCGCCCAAAAACAAGGCGAAACATGCCTTTGTCAGGTTTGACGGGCGATGAATATTCTTGCAAAGACACCAGACCGGCATCGTCTAATTTCTTGCTCAGTATCTCGATCTTTCCCGACGGGGTGTTGAAATGACCGTCAAGATTATCAGGAACGTACATAATTTGCTCATCGCTCAGTGAAACAAATCCTTTTTCTTCAAAATCCTCAATGCTATAGCCCGTTGGTTCAAGCTGCCACTCCCACAGTTCCTCAATTGAGTTGTATGGAAAATAGTCATCAAGATCAAGTCGTGTGGCAAGCTGCTTAAAAATCTCCCAGCCGGGTTTGGTGTCATTTTCAGGCTCCAACGCTTTACGACGTACCTCAAAACGAGGGTTGATGCCATTCTGAACACAGATGGGATTATCGCGCTCAAGGTAGGTTGATTCCGGTAAAATCACATCTGAATACCAGCCGAATTCGCTGTAGTGAGTGTCTATGGAAACCAGCAGACCACAGTGGTCAAAAAAGAGCTTTTGCTGCTCGGGATCGGGCATGGAGGTTAAGGGATCATGGCGCATGGCGATCCATGCCTTGATCGGATACGGTTCACCGATACGCATGGCATCAAAAAAAAGATTAGCCATGCCTGATCCTTTATCAAAATGTGGGTATTTCCAGCCCACTCCGTCTGCCCGTTTGATATCCGGAATGGGGCAATCAAGACTGCGAATGGATTTAATGCCGCAATCACCGGGGCCTTTAGGGATGATCAGGCCACCTTTCTGTTCGATGTTTCCCATCAATATATTAAGGATATGCAACGCGCGGCTGGCATAAAAAGAATCATTGTATCTGGACAGGTTCCAGCCGGGATGAAAGATGACCCGGGGCCGGTCCTCGATAATCTCTTCAACAAATGCATTGATCGATTTTTCCTTGATTCCGCACTCCCTGGCAGCCCAGGCCGGAGTGTACTGCTCAACAAAATTGCAGAGTTCATCAAAACCTGTGACATAGCGATCAATGAACTCACCGTCAAAGGATTCATTTTTGATTATTTCATGGATCATAGCCAGAGCCAGAGCGTAATCCGTACCGGGACGAACCTGAAAAAAACGGGTGGCCTTCGTACCGGTCACGGTCTGTCGGACATCGACATAGGTCATCCTGCCGCCGTTTTCCAGCATGTCCATGGTCTGCTGGCTCTCCGCAACTTTCAACGAGGCAAACAGGTTGCGGCCAAAAAGCACCAGATGCCGGGCATTTCGTATATCATAAGAAAACCCTTCACGTCCAACTCCGTTAATTGACAGGCTGGCGTGATGAGTGTTATGGCCGCAGGTGTTGTCGTGGTTGGTGTAATTGGGAGAACCATAGGCGTAAATAAAGGTTTTATACATGGACTGCCATGGCCCGCCACGGGATGACAGAACCACTGACTCCGGCCCGTGATCCTGTTTTATTTGCTTTAATTTTTCAGCAATATAATCATAGGCCGTATCCCAGCTTACTTTCTGCCAACGACCGGCACCACGTCCACCTTCGCGTATCAATGGTTGCTGAGGACGTTCGGTATCAGTAACCAGAGCCGTACCTGCGGAACCCTTGGCACAAAGAGCACCATCAAGAAGATGCTGGTTTCCTTCAATCCAGGTGGCCTTGTTATTCTCAACTTCGACCCTGATCGGGCAGCGCACCGTACACATCCCGCACATGGAATACACTGATTTCTTCATGATTTCGTCGACCTCCTGAGGGGGTGGGTGAGATTCCGTCTTTTCTAAAATTATATCCATGAGCTGACTCTTGTTTTAATATCCATCGGAAACTTCTTTTGAGAGTAGCGGGTTACAGAAAATCAAAGAGCAATATTATTTTCAGAATATTGAAGCAATACAGCCTGCAACATTTCCTGTTCCAGCTCTTCCAGAAGGTCTGAATATTCTTTCTGTCGCATCAACGCCTCGCGGGACGCCAGGCTACTCCAGTAGTTTAAGGCTTTGTTGCATTCAAGATAATCTATACAGGTCTCCCGAAAGGCATCACCGTGGTATTTGGGGTCAGACCCCAAATACCTGCCTTTCCATATTCAGAATGGGTTATCCATTAAACGTGTCAATGGCTATTGTTCTATTGTTCGCTTGTGAGGTATTTTTTGGGGGGTAAAAATCCCCGGCTATCCGATGAGGTTATTATATCTTTTTAATAAGCCTGACAAGGAAGAGCAATATGACAGCCCCAGCAGTTGCTGTAATGATTGAACCAATTAACCCTCCCACTGAAATGCCTAGTAAGCCAAATACATAGCCTCCAACTACTGCACCTACAATGCCGATAACGATATTACCAAGCAGACCAAAGCCACCCCCTTTCGTTAAAGTTCCAGCCAACCAGCCTGCTACGGCACCAATTGCCAAAAAAATCACCAATCCTGTTACATCCATGGTTTCACCTCTGTTGTTGTTAAGAACTTGTTCAGATTTTCTGCAACCTAACGTTACGGGTAACTCGACGGATTTAGAAGGAATGAACCGTAACGTACCGAAATCACAAGGCTGAAAACAGGACTTTGTCGATTTTACCGCCTGGTTTAATGAAGAAAATGGCGCAGAGGCAGTGCTTCATGAAAAATCGGTTTTCCATAGCGTTGGTGGCACTGGCTCTATGTGGGAGGAGAAGTAATTACCACTCCAGGCGACAGCCAACAGAGAGAGCAGCCTGTCTGTCTCGCTCAGTTATTTACCTGGAAACTTCAATCTCTACTTTCCCATGGCCATCATCTTTCATCCCGAGCTGCTCAGCGGCTGCACCTGAGAGGTCAATTACCCGACCCTTGGCATTCGGGCCGCGATCGTTAATTGTTACTTCAACTGATTTTCCGGTCTTTAAATAGGTCACTTTGACCCTTGTTCCTAATTCCAGTGTGCGGTGGGCCGCAGTCATGGCGCTCTTGTCATAGGGTTCGCCGCTGGCGGTTTTGCTTCCCTGGAGGCTGTCAGCATAATAGGATGCCTCGCCCTTCAGCGTCTCTGTAAAACCTGTGAGGGGTAGTGTGCAAAATATGAGGACAGCCAGCATAGAGATTATAGAGATAAGTTTTTGCATATAAAAACCAGTAGGAACAGTGTGAAGGCTTAAAAAAGAGAGTAAAATATGGCTGCTTTTTTGGGGCCATACCATTCAGGGGTTACAAGTGGTGCCCCAATGCGTCAGCTTCAGCCTGACAGTCTTGCGTGGGTTTGAGCCCCTTGGCACTGACAGCCGCGAATTCGACTTTGGCAGCTTCTATCTCAGCCAGGAACGCAGAGTCGGCATGCAGTCGAGCCACAGCGGCAGCGCCCATAAAACGTCCTTGAACAACATCACTGTGCCAATGAACGTTACAAATATTACGGCTTTTCCCAAAGGCCAGACCACGGGCGAGAATAGCATCCGTATGATCAGGGGCGATCTCTGTGAGGATGAGCGCCCAGGCCCAGCCGATTGCCGTATGCCCGGAAGGATAGGAGCCGTCCTTTCTCAAAGCCTCTTCTTCATCCGGCGTGCATATGGGCTCATTGTTCTTCATAAATGGGCGTTTGCGCTGGTATTCATTCTTTGCTGTATAAGTAGACATACCGGCATCTGCAAGGGTGCGGCGCAGCAGCATGTACAGGTGCGGCGTGTCTTTTTCCGTAATCGGAATGGTCAACGCACAGGAAAAGACGTCAGCTGCCTCCGGGAACCTCAGATCGGCATCCCTGGCAGCAAGATCCCAGCGTGGTGTGCCGCGCAGTTCAAAGCTTTTCCGGCTGACCTCTTCATCCAGTGCAAACGCAGCCGAGCCTTCAGCTGGAGGCGGCGGAATGAGCGCCAGGCTGTTGGGATACTCCTCGGGCTGTAAATATCCCGCCAAAATCCCCGGATGTATTTCCGGCACGGCCATTGGGCCGGCTTGCTGTTCGACACTCGCACATCCCGCGGTTATCGTAATGACCAGTAGAACGAATAAACGCTTAAGCAGCGTAAGGTTAAATACTTTCATTGATGTTATTCCTTGAGTCCTCATGATTTATATGAAAGTAATCTTCAATATGCTGCTGCTTGAGCTACTTTCATTCTTCGTTGCACCTTCGGCCTAAATTTGGTCCAGCCATGCTGGTTACTTAGGAACAAAACCTGCCAACGAGAACTTCTCACTGAAGCTTCTTGATGGCATCGAGAATTGCATCACACGCTTCGGTTGCTGCTTTATCCCCAGCAGCCTTGCTTACACAATCCGTATATTTTTTTGTCAAGGTAATGCGGGCATTACCCCCGTCTTAAGCATTCTGATACAATATGAAATTGGTATTAATCGAACACTTCATTCCCTTCCTTATCAACATGGGAAGTATAATGGAATCCGTCCTGCTGCCGGTTGATGCCCCTGATATATTGTCCCTTCTCGTCGTACAGCATGATACCCGCAGTACCGTCCCTGAAGCCGAGACCGATCCGCTGCACCTCTTTGCTGTCTGAGATAAGCATGCCGTATCCGTCCTTAACGCTGCCTCCCATGGCTAATAATTTTGAACCATTTTCACCGACCAGTGCAATGCCGGGCTGGCCTTTATCCATGCCCATACCGATCCGAGGTTTTCCTTCAGCGTCCGACACCATAATACCGTTTCCCTTACCGTCGGCAGGCACACCGAGCGTCAGAACCCGCTGGCCTGTCTGGTTGTAGATAGCGATGCCGATACCACCTTCCCTGTTGGTTCCGATGTTGATCAGTTGTTTCCCTGATCCATCACGAATGGTTAACCCTTGTGCGGATATCTGGCCGAACTCTGCGTCCTGCAAACCTTGCTTGGCACCCATAAGGAACAAGGGCACAAACAACAGGCTGAACATGACCACATACCTTTTCAGTCGTTTGTTCTGTTTTTCGATTCTATCAAGGCGTTCCTGAATTGTTGATTTTTCCTGGACTAAAGATTGCATTGTTCTCCTCCCGTAAAATACTTGATGAAAATATCAGCTTTTTTAAATAGCCGTAGCCTTTCCTTCCAGCCCTTTCATCATTAGTAGCCTCTTCTTCTAGCCCTTTCGTTATTAATCACGGCGCCGCCAAGTGCACCGACACCGGCACCGATCAAGGTGGAACCGGTATTTTTTCCGATCGCCTGGCCGACAAGCGCACCCGCCGCGGCACCGCCCACTGCGCCACGCTCACCCGGCGTTGCATACGGCGCGCAGCCGGCATTAATGAAGAGCATTGATACAAGCGAACCTGCCATAACGATATACAAACAGATAGTTTTCATGCTGGTCTCCTTTTGTTTTGTGTTTCATATAGAGAGACATTACGACCATTTCGCCGGCTCGCTTCTATCCCCTTTGAACGTATAAAAAAACATCCCATTCTCATTTCTCTTCTATTCCACTAATTCTAAATCGCCCGGCTTCCAGCTCTTGTCGAACCACGGTTCCAGCGGGCCATAGAGTCGTAGTAGAACACTGTAGCTTTTTCCCTGGCCATCTTAACAATCAGTCCTCAATCGGTGGAACCATATAGTTTGTGGTTGGCTTGAATTTGTCGAACATATCAAAGATTTCCACCATTTCACCTTATCTCCCTTTAGTTTGACTTTTCCGGAATCAATGGCATCTTCTAAAGAGACTGCGCTTAAGTAAAGCCCGACCCAGGTTTCTGCGTGGACTGTGCCAGCCAGAAATACCACGGCAGCAGCTCCTCCCAGAATCTTATAAAAAAAATGTTTATGCATCACGACCTCTCCTTTGGAATTATAAATTACTCTTTACAGGGGC
>JAYEKB010000434.1:0-6907 GCA_034660835.1 Thermodesulfobacteriota bacterium | reverse complement strand
TCATTGGTGAGCAGGCTTGATGCCGACTGAAAAATGCCTGTGACTGTATAGAGCACACCTGTATTGCGGCTGTTCACGAGGATCAGCTCTCCTGAGTCGCCTGATCCCCTGAGCTCCGCAACACCTGCTCCCAGCGAACATTCACTGTTCTTCGTCGGCAATCTTCCCGCCAGCAGGTAGAGCGTTTCGGTCCCACTGCCTGCTCCCAGCAGGGTATAGTTGGCTTCGACCAGCGCATCATAGTAATATCCCCAATAACGAGGTGATACAGTGCCTACCCCCCTTATCTTTTTTATTTCTTCCGCGTAACCAGTGGGGATGAGATCATGGCGACCGGCCATTGTCCTCTGCACGATGATGTCAGGGGCTTCCTGCAGCATCAGAGTTGCCTCGTTCTTGAGTGAACCGGTCAGGAACAGGACAGAACTGAGAGCCGCTATTGTCAACATGAAGGCAACAATGATGACAAGGCTCTTGTATTTTCGCCTGAGAAGAGAGGAAAGGGCATATTCGAGAATTTTTCCATGCCTTGTCACGGAGTTTCTCCCTGTGCTGCCCGAACCGGTGCGATGATAGAGCCGGCCGGAAAATGATCGGGCGATGAAGGGAAGTCCTGAAAGGGGGAGAAGAAATCTGTCTGCGACGGGTGCCTGGTATACCTGGCCTCGGTCCAGATGGCAAAATCAGTCAGGCCAAGGCGGGAAACAAGTTCCTGTTTTGCCTTAACAGGACCGCGCAGAGCAGCGCGTGATTTTGCCTGGCCATAGAGAAAAAAGGAGACAAGAACCAGGAGCTGCCCGACAGTAAAAAGAATAAAGATCCTGCTCTTCAGCATGACGAAATGAATATGTTGCAATTAATAGGTTACCCAATCATTGACAGGAAGTAATCCGGGATCCGGACCTTTGCCCAGCTTGACGATATAGCACCCTTTTGAGGCATAGCGCTGACCGGGCCCAAAGGTCAGGCGCCGGTAAACGGCAATGGCATAATCCTGGTCGGTCATCATGTCAAACCCTTCAACAAAGTAATCCCTGTAAAATTCGCTGCGCATGCTTTTAAGCGCTCCGGGCAGCATCCAGCCGAGAAAGTACATCTTGGCCTGGGTTGTAAAATTGGTCAAAGGGATATTTCTTGTCTGCAGCCACCGTTTAACAACGAACCCCCTTTTTTGTACTTCATCGGGAAGACTGTAGGGATAGGTTATATGGATGGTGTCGCGCAGATCATCTGGGATAGTAGAGAAATTATTCTCCAGCAGGCTTGCGGAGGTGAACATCATGGTGTTGGGGCCAGCCTGACCGGCAAGCCTGCGAAACGTTGTCTCGTCCTCCTGGCCAAGCCAGAGAAGCAGGACGGAAACACCGGAAAGATCTTCCTGTTCCAGGGCAGGCTGCCCACCTGCCGGGGCCTTCGCTTCAATGACCAGTTCCCTCGGTGTCGCCCCGCCCATTCCCGCCCAGGCCTGACGGAAACCTTCGGCCAGGGCAATACCCGGTTTGCCCTGGCGAAATACCTGGACAACGGAACTGTTTTTCGTACTCCCCATTACGGCCCGAACGTTTTTTGCCACGCTTTCCCCTTCCTGGTAATACCCTTTAGAGAAATAGAGGGTGTACCAGTCGGTTGCAGAGAGTACCGGCAGGTCTGTTACAGGGAAAAGGCAGGGGATTTTGTGGTCTTCGCTGAACGTGTGTATCGGCTGCCAGCTTCCTGTGCTTATACCGCCCAGAAGGGCAAAAACCGGTTGTTTTTTGTAATAGTCTTCCAGCTGGTCCCGCCAGCTTTCTTCGGAACCCTGTAACTCCCAGACAGCAAGATCCAGCCGTCGATATGCCTGATGCATCTCTGTCTTGTAAAAAGGGCCAGATGCGGAACGTCTTTCCTGGTGCCTGGTCTGGCTGTTGTGTGCATCAATGTGGGCCTGCAGTACCGAGAGCATGGCCTGTTTTTCACGTTCGGGGACCTCTGCACTGATCACTGTGGCAAAGTGAAGTGTTGTATCGTCAACACCCGGCGACAAATCGACAGAAAGATTTTTCAAGTAGTGGATAAGGATATCCATGTTTTTTTTGCCCATGCGAAAGAGGGGCATGATAGGATCAAGTTTTCTTCCGGCCGAATCTATACCACTTCTCAAGAGCCTGGCCAGGGAGGAGTCTGTGTAGGCAGGCCGCACATTCTCCATCTGGTAATATTTCGGCAGGGTGCCACGGCCTCCCTCTTTTGCCCTTTTTCCGGTGGGTGGACGGTAAGCGCCGGTCCGGCGGCGTGGTTGATACAATTCCTTGCCGTTGGTCGGCCAGGTAATGACAGTTCCTTCCAGCGAGCCAAGACCACTTCTCTGGTGGCAGTCATCACAGGTAAACATCCTGCCGTCAACCGGGATATCTCCCATGACGATTGCCTTCATAGACTTGCCGGAGGGGAGAATGCCCTCCCGGTACATTCTTTCGCCAAATTTCAGGGCCTCATCCGGCGTGTAGCCGGATACAGTCAGAGGTTCATCGGAAGAGAATGCACTGCCGGTGCTCAAGACAAGAGCCAGCAGAATGAGCAACCATTGAAAATGCATACGCAACATGTCTTTGCTCCCTTGGCAGTCGGACTGCTTACTTTGCCAGTTTATTGTATTCCTTCATGATGTCAGAGGCACTTAAGAGGCCATCTAATCGTATCCAGGTATCACTGCCCGGGGCATGCAGAATGGTTAGGGGGAAATGGTTCATTTTATTGGTGACATAGGCGTCAAATTCCGTGAGTACCGCCACTATATTATCCCGTTTCCCTGTCAGGATGTCCCATCCCGGCTGGGCCCCATATCTCTGTAGATATGCACGCATGAGTTCAGGAGTGTCGTTATCCGGATCAATGGATATGGATACCAGTTGAACCCTATCAACCCCCGGCCCCAGTTCTTTCTGGAAATGGGCAAAGCCGACAGATAGAATAGGACAGATCGTTGTGCATGTTCCATAGATAAAGTCCAGCACAATAAGTTTTTCAGAATCGAGGAAGCTCTTGAGAGGAACTTCTTTCCCCTCCTGATTAATGAGGATAACATCCGGTACATTGTACTGCTCGGTGGTTCGTTTGTAATACATTTTTCCCTGTGCCTGAGGGAGTGCGGCAAGAAAGAAAAAGAAGACTGCGTACAGAATTACTGCTGCCGGATTGCCTGATCTGTTCATATCGCTTTCCTTTGCTCTTGTTCCCCGGAAAAAAGTAATCGGGTTCTCATGGATTCACATTTTATGGTTCATGTGTTACTTATTTGCAACAGCTTGCCGGAGTTTTAAAGCATCTAATTTGCAAAAATAAGTAAGAATTCATTTAAAAGTGCCGCTGTTGAGTGTGGTCAGGATCTTCTTGTCAATATCGCTGAAGCGGTAGATTTTTTTCCCTTGATGATCCCTCATAAATACTTCCGCATCCTCAAGGGCAGCAAGCGGTATCAACTCATGGCCCATTGGACCAAGCACATCGGAACCGATGACATAATATGCTGTGCGGGCATCAATCTGCTTGAGGCCGTAATATTCTTTTACAGTGATACTCTGTATTGTCTCCGCATTGCGACCCTGTGCCCATTTTTTCATATCAAGCAAGTAGGTGAAGAGATCCTTTGGTCCATCAAAATGATGACTCTCCCCATCCTGATAGAGAACCGTGGCAATCCAGTTTGGGTAGTGAGCAACGAACATGCCGCAAACAGGACAGGTATCACTGGGAGTCGGTTCGGGAATATTTTGTGAGGCTGAGGATACAGTAGTGGTAAAGATTACAAGGAAAATAATGTAAAGCATACATTTGTTGAGCATGTTGTTAACCTCCTTGGCTGTCATCATTGCTTCGATTAAGTTGACCGGAAAGTCAAAGGAGCTTGACTATTATCGATGACAACTTGGCAATATTATCCTGTTATTTTATAATCCTTTTTTTAAGAATAGAGATTTGTAATAACCCCGTCAAGCAGAACATCTTTTGCAGGCCATTTTGAATAATTGCCTTTTCGCCCAATATTTGCGTTGTTCAAGAAAATTTATCCTCGAAATATCAACGGTATGCCTGCGTTAAATATTCCTGAATGCCTCGGAGTCTTCGCTTACCTGATCTTGAACGAAAATTCTAATGTCTGTTGTGATGCCAATGAGGTTGAGCCGGGAATGAAGAAATTTATGGACACCTTTACGGGGACTATGTGGTACTTTTTTCCTGACAGGTTCCGCCAGTAGTCCAGATTCTTTTGTAATATCAAGAGGGACGGTTTTGTACACCCCAAAAAGGAACACGAAAAAGGGGAGCCCATGGGCCCCCCTTTTAGAATAACACGGTGAACGATATAAAATATCTTTACGGAATCCTCAACCCACGTTCAGGCCTGGAAAAACTATGACACCAGGAACAGTCATATTTTTTATCTTTCACATGCTTGTCATGGATAGTCACAAACGGTTTTTGCTCCTTGGGCCCATGACATTGGTTGCAGACCATGTTCTCGGCAGCCTTCAGGCCATATCCGAGCTCATTCTGCAGGTCCATCTGGTTCGTATTCCCGTGACAGCTGGAACACTGTAGGGCATTCGATGCCGGATTCACTCCATGGTTAAGCATTTGATAGGTGTCAGTGTCAATCCATTCATAGGACTCACCTGCCGGATACCCCATGTTGATCAATCCTTTTTCAATCGCAGTTTCCACGTTTCCCGACACCTTGATGTACTCAAAGGTATCCAGGGCGATCAACCGGTTGTCTGAACTTGTCATTGGCTGGGTTGCAGTCTTATACTTGAACGGATAGAGCTTGCCGTCCTCGATATCGCCGGCTGGTCTGGACGTCGGATAGGTTCCTTTTTGATCATCAAAGACGGCAATATCTCCGAGCAAAACATTGTCACTCATCCGGTTCCAGAACCTGTACTCGGGAATAAGGTTGCTGTCTTTGACCGTAAACGGATGGCCCGGACCAGATACTCCATCCGCAAGAGAACCGTCATGGGACCTGCGCCAGTCGCGATGGGTTTCAGTAGCCACCTTGGCGTAGGTGGGAATATGGCATGTTTGACAGGATACTCGTGCCACGTGCCGTCCAACTGTTTCATTGTCATGCCCGGATAATGAGTCTTTACCGGTATGGCAGGTTATGCACTCGATTTCAGCCCCTCGTGCCAGGTCGTCGGTGGGCCGCAGGTCAGATCCTTTACCGATTACCTTGTGTGCTTCAAAGACGTGGCACTGCTGGCAGTTGAGATCACTGCCCGAGTTGTTCATGTGCACGTCAAAATGAGGATCATTGTTGGTTCCGCTGGCAAGCGACAGATCCCCCCGTTTGACTCCGTCACCGCCGCCTGCCGTGGCGTGGCACTTCAGGCAGTTGACCCTGGTCGGAGCATGGATATTGCGGACCATCGAATCCGTAGGGGATACAACGCCCATGGTTCCATCATCCAGCCTGGTCCGAGCCATTGCATACTCCTCATTGTGACAGGTCAGGCAGTCTATGTTTTCAAGGCCTGCTGTCGGATCATCAGGTTTTTTCCCGCGTCCCACATGGCACGAGCCGCATACGGGCCAGTCCCCCTTGATATTGATGCAGTAGCTGTTCACCGCATTGGTGAGCTTGCCCTGCTCGATATAGGGATTGTTGACCATATCCGGAGCTTGCCCCACCCAGCGGTAGTGAGTGGAGTTGTACATTTCATTTGCCTCTGTTTCATGGCAGCTCAGGCAGTTATTGGGGTAATTGCTGTAGGTTAGTCCGGCATGGGGATTGGTGTCATCGCAGGTCAGGTCTGCGCCGCTGCAGTCCTGATCTATGGTGTCACCGCAGGTCTCCGTTGCTCCGGGATGCACTGAGTTGTCCGCATCATTACAGTCAACCGTACCGCAGGTACCCCCTTCCACCGCAAAGCCGTCACCGTCGCTGTCAGTGCACGCCGGGGCACAGGGCTCGACAACGCCGTCACAGTTGCTGTCAACATTACCGCAGGTCTCCGGTGCTCCGGGATAGACTGAACTGTTTGAGTCATTGCAGTCACGTTTGTTATGGTATCCGTCTCCATCTGCGTCAACTACCTTTTTAACTGGTTTTTCCCTATCCGGCTTGGCATGGCTTGACGGAATCCATGCCGAGGTTAGGAATACCAGAGCACATCCAACGAGAATAAAATTTCTCATAATTTCTTTTCTCCTGATTCATGAGTATGTTCATTTGAACCTGTAGGTCAGCTGATTATTACATACAGGATCTTTTGACCGCCACATCGTGGTATTGCAATAAACCGGCCAGGAACAGGATGAATACGGGGGAAAAAATATTCTCTATACATTTCAGCTAAATTCCGGACAATATCTCCCTGATCTATACTGTGAAAAGATAGATAAACTTACAAATGTCTGTTTTTATATACAGTATAAAATGAAATTTATAATTATCTTAATAACTATATATAATAACGAGTAATTACAAAAAATAATAACGTCGGCCTTTTCATACAGGCAAAGCTAACCAGCAGAAATAATTGCAGGAAATACAGGCATCAGGATGGATAACGATTATGTAACTCGAAGCGTCTGAAAGACGATTTTTTATCACATTCAGGCAAAAGGGATAACCGTCGATCGACGGAACACAGATTGTTGCAACAGCACCATGACAGCTTCTCGGTGGTAGTCGTCCGGCAGAGGACGACACCGCAGCAGCAACACGGCTTTTGGCAGTCTTTAATTATCGGTATATTATTTCCGGTTGTTGTCCATCACTATGTTACCGCATCAATTTGGATAAGTCTGCTACCAGGATGACGGTCACCATGCCAAATATCGGCACAGCAGACGTGCTTGATCTTGAAAAACGTGGGCGGGAGTGGCTTCAGGAGCACGCACCCTCCATGACCACCTACGGCTC
>JAYEKB010000433.1:0-6946 GCA_034660835.1 Thermodesulfobacteriota bacterium | reverse complement strand
CCCTTAGTCAAGAATTCAAAAGGCTGTTTTCAATCTTGTGTTGGATGGTGCTTAAGAGTTCGCCGCTTTCGAGATAAGGGCAGGGTTTATCGTAGGGAAAATCACGACACTGTTTCGGTCGTGCCTCATGGATCGAACACCGTTTGCAGGTACGACCGTTTGCCAGAAAAATACAGGAACCGTCTTCCCGTGTCTTAAAGGTATATCTGTTTTCAAGATAGCGTTTACGAACTTCCCCATCTGTAATTTGCAAATGCCTGGCAATCCGGTTGATATCCTCGGCCATAATATAGAGGCTTGCTCCCTTCAGCCGATAACAGCAGTAGCCGGGACAGAAATTACAAAACTCCTTGTTGCTGCTGAGACTGTATTTTTTTGGTTCGTCCATCATTGACAATCCCCGGCCTTGACAGCTGCCTCATTACTACCTCTTTCATTATCTCTGAAATGGTCAAATCCCTGATAACTGACAGGGATCTCGCGTATTTCGGAACCGCCATCTCCACCCGTAACCAGGGTTACCCCGGAACCACTGACAACCGTGCCGACTTGAGATAGACAGAGCCCACAGGAAGCAGCAAGTTTGACAAGTTGATCACTGTTTTCCGGTGCTGCTGTACAAAGCAGTTCATAATCCTCTCCCCCCTGCAGCATCCACTGCAAAGGATCTTTCTCAAGCATTGCTGCCGCCCGCTTAAGGGCAGGATGAATGAACAGCTTGTCGGCGAATATTTTAGCTCCGACTCCGCTTGCCCGGGCCAGATGAGCCAAATCCGTTGCCAGTCCGTCCGAGACATCCATCATTGCATGCACCAAGCCGCTTTCAGCTAACTTCATGCCAAGATCAACCCTGGCACTGGGACGCAGATGGGCATCCAGTAAAGGTTGCAACTCAGGCGTAACCCTGTTGACCATGTGCTGCAGCTCAAAACCAGCTCCGGAAAGTCCCAGGGGGCCACTCACCCAGATACTATCCCCGATACAAGCCTTGCTGCGATACAGGATCTTCGACACTTGCCCCTCACCGATAACAGTCAGAGTCAAGGCAACGGGTCCGGGGCTTGCCACCGTATCACCGCCTATGAGCAAACATCCATAGTCTTCAAGGGCACGGGCCAAACCCGATGAAAAACGAACAAACCATTCCTCATCAAAAGCACGGGGCAGGCCAAGGGAGAGGAGGACAAACAGCGGTTTACCTCCCATGGCAGCAATATCGCTCACATTGACAGCCACCGACTTTTCCGCCAGCTGCTCCGGCGGATGCAGGCCCAGATCAAAATGTACTCCTTCAAGCAGGGTGTCCATGGTCAGCAGCCAGGCCGTATCCGAGGTCTTGCTGATCACTGCACAGTCGTCACCGATTCCCTGCAGCAGATCGCCACTGTCAGTACCGACCAAGCGCTTTATCTGCTCGATAAGTTCACGTTCCTTCATCGGTTACCAGTTCCAAATCATGCAAAAAATTTTATTTCACCAGCCGTAAACCGCTTTTTTTGCCAGCTACGGGCGGAAATTTCGGTTCAACCCGGGCCACATCAAAGTCTACCGCCTTGACAAAACGGTCCTCGCCACCCATGCTAAATATTTCCCGGCCGGTAAACTGTTCCACCCTCAATGTCCAGGTGAGCGGCTGAGGCGGCACAGACAGAACCTGCATATGGACATGCCACCACTCATCTTTGCGCGATGGATCCGGTTCAATACCCGTTACCAGTGCATAGACAAGCATCTGCGGCTCCTTTGCCACTAACAGCACCAGGTCACCCACCTCGGTTGTATCTTTAAACTGAACATGTTCCTTGATATCAGCAACTAATTTTTCCATGTAATTATCCTGTATCAGCGAATTTCTGATTCATTTTGGCCGGGACCAGCGGTCAACACAACAGAATCAAGCACAACCTCACCCGGTGCGGTGTAACTGCGCACTCCCTTTGCCCGGTACATCTTAAGCCCGTCAAGCAGGGGCAGGATCACCTGGTCCAGTAACACCTTGCTCTTAGCCCCTGCCCGCTCATCACGGATGGCAATAATGGTTCCTGCCCAGGAAGCAAACTCTTTCAACCCCTCTATAAGATCGTCCGTACGAGCAAACATGACCATGTTTGACGGCTGCAGCAAACCCATATCCACGGCCTGAAATTCATCGTCAGCAGCCAGCCGCTTTGAACTGCCAATGAGAATATCCTCAATTTGCTCTCGGTTGTCAGCCAGCACCAGGAACCTGTCGAGCAATGCGTAAGAGGGTTGCATCAGCCCGCCTCCTGCCATGATCGACACAACCGGAATGCCCGCCACCTTATCACGCCTGAGCGGTAGACCTGAAATCATTTTTTCAAGAAGTTCCCGAGCCCTGTCAGGTTCTGCCAGCTCAATACACAAGCAGATACTGGGTACCGGGAAAAAACCCGACGTCCTGATTTCGGGAATAATAAATCCGAATTCACGGCCGAACAATCCTAAAAACCGATCAATACTCATCCCTGTCTGCTTCTCTATCCAGGCCGCTATGCCGGCGGCTGCAGCCAGCTCATCATCTGTTCCCCTGGCAAGAGTTTCCTGCCACCAGGCAGGTAAATCAAGCCAGTTGCTCCAGAAATAAACCAACAAGCCTGCCGGCATATTCCGTAACCTACTGTTCTCAAGTGGTTTTCTGGTATAGATAGTTTTCTGAAAAGGGGCCAATTGGTCCGGGTCAAACTGAACAATAGAGGTAAACTGTTGGACATTTTCAATAGAGTGATGGAAAAAAACCATTCGCTCGGAACCGGCAAATTCGGGCAGACTCCTTTCTTTACCTGTTCTTTCCTGAGGTCGCATCATGTTGAACAGAGGTTTCAACCGGCTGAAATCTGCAAACAGGAAAAAATCATCAAGTCCCTGGCCTCGCTCTTTAAGCTTGTTATACTCACTGTTCAGAAGAAAACCAGTCTCCTCCTTGACAAGATGCTTGAGCGAAAGATCAATACTCTGCTTTACCATCTCCATACCGGGAGAGAGTACCAGTTGTCCGTCAATAAAAGCGATGTACAGACTCCCGCCGTTTTCCTGAACAAACACTGCAATGGGAACTCCCTGGTAAGAAAACGATTCATCCCTACCCATAACCGGAGACATCAGGGATAAAAGCCCGGGGAGTACTCGCTCATGCTCAGGGGTCACCAATATAAGCAGATTCTCCGCCAGCGCTCCTTGCGGATCATCCATAAAGGCAGCAGGAGCAACAGGGAGCAGGGCAAAAACCACCCGCCTGCTGAACAGTTCCTTAAACAACGGATGTTCTATGAAATCCATCAGACTGGTTACCTGAGTCTGCAACTGTTCACGCAACGGCCCCTGGACCTCAAGTTGATCCAGCACAAAAGGCCAATCAATGGAGGTAAGCCGGCGGCCAAACCTGGACTTGAGAAATCCTCTGGTCGCTCCGGCCGCATCGGTCCAATCCAGCATCAGCATAGTCTGTTGCGGGACCAGTTCCAGGGGATCTCTGGATTGCTGCCTGTGGAATGTCAACAGGTAAACAAACCCTCCAGTCAGGATCAGAAAAAATACCAGCCATACAAAACGTTTCATCTATTCTTCCAAAGAGTCATGATCTTTTATATGGTTGGATACGATGGTAAAGAGTTGAGCAGCATTAAACGGTTTAGTAATATAATCATCCATTCCAGCCTGCAGGCAGGTTTCACGATCATCCTTGCCGGCATGAGCGGTCATGGCAATGATGGGAATATGACGACCGCTCCCCTTTTCCAGCTCCCGGATCCTGCGAACAGCTGCAAAGCCATCCATCTCAGGCATCTGAATATCCATCAGGATACAGTCAAACATAGTGTTCTGCCACTGTTTGACTGCATCCATGCCATTGACGACCGAAACAACTTTGAAACCAACCTGCTCAAGAACAGCAATGGCCAGGGTGGTGTTAATATACTCATCCTCGGCAAGCAATATTTTACCTTTGTTTAACCCAGAAACAGATTGTTCAGATTGATCCTGATCCGTTCCACTGGACTCCGGTTCTTTTGCTGTCAAAGAAAAGGGCAGGCAAAAATAAAACCTGGTGCCTTTGCCTGGTTCACTGTCAAAATGAATCTCGCCCCCCATAAGGTGAACAAAATTCCTGGAAATGGAAAGACCAAGTCCGGTGCCGCCGAACTGCCTGCTCGGTGAGGAATCTGCCTGGACAAACGCATCAAAAATGGATTCCTGTTTTTCCGGCTTAATTCCCACCCCGGTATCAATAACCTCAAACAAAAGTTCCACCCTGTTTTCAGCAAGAGATCTCTGCACAGCAATTCTTACATGAACGAACCCCTGAAGGGTAAACTTCAAACCATTGCCCACCAGGTTGAGCATCACCTGAATCAATCGATTTTTATCACCTTCCAAATTATCAGGCACATCAGCATCAATATTACACCGCAACAACAATCCTTTTTGTTGAGCCTGCACTTCCAGATTACTGATTACCTCCTGCATGGAACTTCGAAGAAAAAAGGGATCGGTTGCAATTTCAATCCTGCCTGCCTCGACCTTGGAAAAATCAAGGATATCATTGACAATACTCATCAACCTGCGGCCTGATTCACGGATAAGCTCCAGACGATGAATTTGTTCCTTATTCAAGTCGCTTTGCAGAAGCAGCTCACACAGCCCAATAATGCCATTCATGGGAGTGCGAATTTCATGGCTCATATTGGCCAAAAACACACCCTTGGCCAGGTTGGCGGTTTCAGCATTCTCTTTGGCCTGCTCAAGTTCCGATTCCACCTGCTTGCGCCTGGTTATATCCTGTATGACCCAAACCACTCCATGAGACAAATCACGGGGCACCACTGCCTTTCCACTTAGAGCACAGTAGATAGCTGTGCCGTCTTTGCGAGCCAGTCGGTACTCAAGATATTCAAGATCATGCACAACCAGCGGTCGTGCATGGAGCTGAACAAAACGGCGAAACGATTGCCTGTTTACAAAAAATATCCGGGCCTCAGCTTCCAACAACTCCTCGCGCTGATACCCAAGCATCCGGCATAATCGGTCATTAACATTCTTAATCCGTCCATCGCGAACCAGAACAATACCTACCAGGCTGGCACTGAAGATGGACTCCAGCTCCCGGGCCATCAGCAAACGGTCCGCCTCGGCCTGCCGGCCGGCCTTCTGCCCCTTAAGAATTTCGGCACTCAACTGTTCTTCACGCCTGAACTGCAGGTTTACTGATATAAGCATGGCCCCAATGACCAGAGCCAGGAACGACATGAACAGGACAAATGACAACGGGTAGGGTGCAACCTGCAGGGTAACCACCTGCCAGCCGGGAAGTTTCACAGGGTGTTTATCAATCATGGCCCGCATGGAATCATAGCGTACAAATCCGGTATCCAGAGTAAGGGGAAACGGTTTAAAATTGATGGAATTGAACTGTCGACTGGCAGTCAGACTTTGCACAGTGTCGCTGGAAAGAGGCCTGGTCGTGTGAAAACGCCACTCTGCACGGCTTGCAGCAAAGACAATTCCCTCGCCGGTCAGCAACAGGGCATCCTGTGTCCCCTTCAGGGCCGACAGAAAGGAATCAATTGATTCGAGACCGATTTTAATCACTGCAACCCCGACAGGTTGTGTACTGCCTGCAATATAAACGGGTTCGCTGAAATAAATACCACGCCTGCCGGTGGTCACCCCTACAGCAGCATAATGATAATGATTGCCTTCAATCGCCTGTACGAAATAAGGCCTGAACCGGTAATTATTGCCGATCAGAGTCTTGCCATCACCAAAGGGGGAACAGGCGACTACAGTTCCCTGGTTGTTCATAACGTAAACAATGGATGCTGAAAGTACTTCGCGGGCAGTAATCAGAATTTTCAGGACAGCCGGATCATCAGGCGGACGATCTCCCGTACAGAGTTCTTGTATTTCAGAGGCTGGAACAAGGTGTCGGACAGCAGAATCAAAATGGTTCAGGATGATTTCATCGATTTCAAAAGCAAGCTGAGCTGTAACCGCCTTCTGCTTGCTGCTGTACAAGAGACGCACCGCATGGTCACTGCCGTAGATAATGAACAAAATAGCAACAAGGGTGAGCACACAGATTATTGCGATACGGATACGCAGATGATTTGTATTCGTATTCACTGCACTGTCAAATCTGGAGTCTCGGCCTTTACTCTGCTGCATCACCACTCTTGGGAGGAAGGTATCCAATCACGGGAGATAACGGATGTATTGTTTCACAAGCTGACTAAAATGTCAGCAACTAACAGGGGATGACATAAAAAAAGCCGCACCCGAAGGCGCGGCTCAATAACAAAATGTCAGCAGCTCTGATTAAACAGTAAACTCCGTCAGCCACATGTCATGCTTATTACAGAAACTGGTAGCATACGCTTTCCCCTTGTAGCCGGCAGGCAGCTCAAAAGAGGATTCCGGCTTATCGGCAGCTGAAAACGTTTTGCCGCCCACGAACGTACCATCGGCAAGAACCACGGTATGACGGACAATATAATGAGCCTCCGACATGGGGTGCGTGGTGACCAGAGAAACCATTGCCCCCTCGACCGTTACTGCAGGAGCATGGGTAGCCACCTTTTTTGCCCATTGCCCGGGCTGATCCTTAGTATACACGACACCGGCATATGGTGCGGATGAGGCAAAAACAGTGGAAGTTGAGCCAAGGGCCATAACAGATGCAGCAACAGCAGTGGTTTTCAGAAAATCTCTTCGGTTAGTCATTTTCTTTCCTCCTTAATTAAAATTTTAATAATGATTATTAATATATTAGAAGAAAAATAAATGCAACCTTTTTTCATAAAAAACTAACCCGCATATTTCACAAGTCGAGGCGGCTGCAGATGCGCTGAGCGCAGGAGTAGGCAGGTAAGCGCAGACTCCGATAGTTGCCTATGCCTGCTCCTGCAGCGACAAAGCAGGTGCGGTCGCA
>JAYEKB010000432.1:0-6962 GCA_034660835.1 Thermodesulfobacteriota bacterium | reverse complement strand
GATGCGACCGCACCTGCTTTGTCGCTGCAGGAGCAGGCATAGGCAACTATCGGAGTCTGCGCTTACCTGCCTACTCCTGCGCTCAGCGCATCTGCAGCCTCCTCGACTTGTGAAATATGCGGGCTAAACATGCTTATTCACCAGTAGTGCTTGTCACAGCATACCGTCCTGATCTGGAAAAGTGGAGCAATGATTATATGAGGAGACGATCATGACAGCAAAACTTCCCGAAAATCCTTCTGCTGGCACAGATTGCCATAGGTAATATGCTTTTGCTAAAGAGAGAGGTGGCCCCAGGAAATCGGACAGTGTATTAAGATCGAAAACCACACACTGACGATAGAGGAACACCTCTCGTATGACAAAAGACGCGGGAATCTATTGGTGACCATGAGTGCCCTTTGATACCATTAAAAGCTGTTCAACTTTTTTCAAAAAAAAACGCTCGCTCCATAATCGTAAACTGTGCCGTTCCTTTGGCTTCAAGAAACGTTCCACATCAATTGTCGCGTCCTGCCAGTCAATGGAGCCTATTTTTTCAGACAGTGACTGTTCCAACCATTTCATATCAACCTTCATTTCCCGTCCTTCCCATGGCCCCCATTGAAACAAGGCAGACTGCAAATGACGCAGATTGGGTCGGATCTTTGATTTCATATACCAGTTAAAGTCATACCAATCTCGTCCCTTTACATATGGCCGACAAAGCAAGGCATGAATCTTCAGAGCAAAATTGCTGCTGAGATCCTGGTGGCACACCTCAAAGTCCAGGGGAAAATCGAGGTAGCTGTACTCAAATCCGGAATATTCCGGAGGGTCAACGTCGATCTCCAGTTTGATCTTTTGCTTCCTGGCAGGGTTATCCCGGTAAAATGAAAGGTTGAGTTGCTTTGCGATGGAGTTGTCCTTGATCAGGGCCTTCTTTATCCGTTGATCCATCTTTCCCTTGTTCAGTACCTCTGATTTGAGACCGAACTCTTCAAAACAGCTGTTCATCCCGTCAAGAAATGGGAGCCAGTCAAAGTGAGGATCCGGCTTCTTCAGAATATAATCGAGATCTTCTGAAAACCTCGTCATTCCGTGTAAAATACGTAAACTGGTTCCTCCCTGGAATGCGGCAAGATCAAAAAAGCCACTTCTCCAGAGACCGTACAAAGCTATATCCTGCAGGATTTCCTTGACACCGTTCTCTTCTTCCAGCTGATTCACAGCATCATAGCCAGCCAATCTTTCTTGAATAATTTTATTCAAGGCCCAACTCCCGAAGAAATGTAGATAGAAACGCTTTCATTCTCTTATGCTTATATACCTGCTGTAATATCTTCAGATCTTTCCGTCTAATACTGTCAAGTGCGTTGGAATCAATCCGTAATCCTTCCAGAAGCCACGCAAGCCCTTTCCACTCAATTTTCCGCAGACAGATCAGATCCAACAGAGCCCGGCACGGCTCTGCCACCAACATTGTCTGTTCATCAATCCGATACCGATTTACCAGCTCTAAAAAATAATTGCGGTGAACGGCAAGGGGGTAAAAACTGTATGCGCCTAATTCTTCATTTTCATAATGGTATGATTGTCGGCCGGGCAGCACACTTGCAGTGGAAAAAACCTTTTCCGGGATCCAGCCGTGATAGGCCAGTGCGGTTTCAAAGGAAATATAGCTCCCTGGGACAATGGCCTGGGCCAGGGCAAAAGGATGAGAGGGGTGAATACGGTATTGCTTACTCAACATGTACAAACCACGCTGAATCTGTATCAACTCGCCTGTTTTAATCGCACGATTGACCAGGCCATAACGCCGGTTGGCAGTACCATCAACCAGTCGAACCAGTTGGCTTGTTCGGATAAATCGGTCGGCAAGCCCCTGTTCAACAATTAACCTGGTTATTGTTTGCATACCTAAAAAAATATTCTATACTTCCGAAAAATGCAAGTATGGAATATTTTACAAACATAGCCACCAAGTTTTAAAGAGCCTGCCGCTAATCAAAAATCACAGGTGGTAAAAGATTTCGATTGGCCAATGGTGACTGAAGTTACGGTCTCAAGCTGTTGTTTGGGTACCATCTCTTGTAAGGGTACCAAAATGTATTTTCTTGAATTCTCTTAAATTTTGTCCTTTAAAAAGGATCCGTCCACCGCGAAAAGCTGGAAAAAAATAGTTGTTTTCATGAAGAAGAAATAACCTCACGATAAATCTCATCGACCTGGGCGGCCTTCTTTTCCCACGAAAAAGAGTGTGCTCTCTGTAACGCTCCCAAGGCCAGCTCCTGCCGCCAGTCTTCATGGGCCCACATCTTTGTTGCACTGTCAGCAATCTCTTCTGCAACCGGATAACGGCCGCACTTTGCCAACGGGCTGGTTTCTTGTATTCTGGATAAAATAAAACTGAACCTTGGACGCCAATGACGGATCTTTCTGCAACGCCCTCTCAATTTCAGCCTGAATTTTGTCCTTTTCAGTGATCACCCAAAGATCATGATGTTCTGCCAGCGCCTTGACAAAACCCAGCCAACACCAGATTCCGAGCCGCCAACCGAACTGCAGGCATAAGCAGAGATTAGTATCTTCTGCCGCCTAACCATCGTAAACCCCTTTCTTCCTCTCCCTTCTGCATCATACTTCATCCAGCAGTTTTCCAGCAATTACGCGGCAATCATCTGAATTTTATCAAGATCCCCGGCTCGTTGAGATGCTTTAATCAGGTCGTATTGCTGCTGCAGGTTCAACCAAAACTGAGCACTTACTCCGAATGCACGCTCAAAACGCAGGGCAGTGTCTGCAGATATTCCACGTCGTCCCCGACAGATCTCGCTGATTCTATTTTGAGGTACGCCGAGAATCTTTGCCAATTTATTAGCGGTAAGATGCAGCGGTTCAATGAAATCTTCCTCCAGGGTTATTCCCGGGTGGATGGCATCCGTATCACGCATATTGTCCTCCTGCAGTTAATGGTAATCGACAATTTCCACATTATTTGCATCCTGTCCGTTCCATTCAAAGCAAATACGCCACTTACGGTTGATTCGTATGCTGTATTGCCCCTGTCGCTTGCCAGTCAGAGCTTCAAATCGATTGCCGGGGTTCAGCATAAGATCTTCAATTTGGCAGTATCGCTCGGGTTGCTTTTCATCCAGCTACAACATGGATATCAACAAGACGATCCTGATCAGCAAAATCCTGTTCTATATCCCTGGCAAATGCTGTTGTCTCCGGGGTAACAGCTTTTAGCACGATCTTAACAAAAGCCTGGTGTGGCCAAAGACTTACTTTGACATCCAAAAGTTCATCACCAAACTTTTCCCGGAAAATTTCTTCAAAATATTCCATCAATTGTTATCTCATTTCCGCATATTTATAATTATTTTACCAATTAGACTTACACCGTACACCATTCTTTTGTATCCTTCCTTTTTCCTTTGTAATCCTTTACAGTAACTCTCTAAGAGTTACCTCTTCTCAACATTCTATATTACGCCAATGGAACTGTTTGCAACACCTCCGGTTACATCTATTTCTTCATTGAACAAATGACTTCTGATTCTACTGCATTAAATTGGTTAAAAGCTTGCCTGCGGGGGGACTGTCTCGAATGGCCGGACCGGCAAGATACATCTATTGCAGATCGTATCCGGCAGGCAGGGCTGGAGCACGGCGTACTTGCCCTGTGCAGTCATAACCTTTTCAATACTCCAGCCAGGGAAATACTACCGCCCGAGTTTCAAAAACTCCTTAAAGAGCATGTTCTACAGGCAGCAGTTGCAGAACTGGTGCAGGAGCATGAAATCAGGCAGGTGCTAAAAGTGCTTCATGGGGAAGCTCTCAGCCCCCTGCTGATGAAGGGCACCCCCCTGGCCTACAGCATCTACCCGCAACCCTACCTGCGATCCCGTTGTGATACAGACTTTCTCTTTCCGGATAAAAACACTGCCGAGAGAGCGTGGCATGTTGTGCAGGAGATGGGATACAGTCGACCAAGCGCAGTGAGCGGAGAATTTATCAGCCACGAATTTACCTGTTACAAATCAGGACGGCTGGGAGTGGAACATGCACTTGATTTTCACTGGAAGCTGAGCAATAACCAGTTGTTTGCCCGAACCTTTACCTTCAACGACCTGATGGCAGTCGCAGTACCTGTTGCCAACCTGAGCGAACATGCCCTTGCATTTGACCCCGAACATGCGCTACTGCATGCCTGTATGCACCGTATCGGCCATAAACCACAGGGAGACGCCGACAGACTCATCTGGCTGTATGATATCCATATCCTGGCCGGATCATTGAGTCAAATACAATGGGACCGGTTGGCGTCACTTGCCGTTGAAAAAAAGCTCTGCAATATCTGTCTTGATGGTCTACAGGAAACAAAATCGGCACTTGCCACTCCAATCCCAGCCGACGTTAAAAAGATTTTGCACGAAAAAGGAAAAAAGGAAAACATAACCGCAGACATGGGCTCCACCCGTTGGCGAATGGACCTTGCAAATTTCCAGACACTGCCCAGCTGGCGGGAACGCCTACTTCTCCTTAAGGAACATTTTTTCCCAAGTGCCGAATATATGTTGACGAAATACAACACCAATAACCGTTTTCTGCTGCCTTTCCTCTACATACGCCGTGTTACCCAGGGAATCACCAAAAGATATCGCTAGATTCGCTACACCTTACACCGTCTTTACAAACCACTGCCCCACCTTCCTAGCCGGCTTCATCCACAACGTCCACGGATACGGCCGCAATCCATTCACCTGCCATGCCTTACGATCCATCCTGTTAGCCGCCAGCCTGTTTTTTATAGAGGCATTACTCACCCCGCCGGTTCGCATCTTGACCAGAACTTCGGGAAGATATGCTGCCTTTACCCCACACTTGACTAAAAACCGCAACATTATCTCGTAATCAGCAGCAGACCCAAGCTCCAGGTTAAACACCCCATACTTATCATACAGATCCCGCCGCACAAAAAAGGTGGGGTGGGGCGGCATCCAGCCCCAATAAAACTTCCGAGGATCAAATCCACCAGACTTCCAATACCGAATAACTTTAAACGCATCATCACTTTCAAGTCTTCCCCCGCCGACTGCCGAACGCCAACTGCCGACTGACGACTTGCTGTTGTCCACATAAACAAGATCCCCATAGCAGGCATCAACCTCTGGATCAGAAAAAGCTCCAACTACCGCAGCAAGCGTATCTTCAGCAGCATAGAAATCATCAGCATTAAGGATGCCGACAATGTCTCCGCCGGCCAGTTTGACCCCTTTATTCATGGCATCGTAAATGCCATTGTCAGGCTCGGAAATCACCTTTACCACATGGCCGCTTTCCCGCACCATGTCGAGCGTCCGGTCTTTTGATCCGCCATCAATGATAATATGCTCCACCGTCACGCCCTGCTGGTTCTGCACACTGTCCAAACAGTGTCTAACCGTAGTTTCGGCATTGAAGGTGGCGGTGATAATGGAAATGTCTGTCATGATTTTTCGGGAAACAACCCCGGCATCCATCTTCCGGCCAGGTGGGCGGGGAAATTCAAAAATAAAGGTGCCCTTGAGCTTTCAGCAACAAGAGCGCCCGCCTCAATTAAGGCCGAGACGACTCTGCGAGCCTGCCTGGTTCCAACATCCAGCACTCCCGGGATATCTTTGCGGGAAAGCTCACCTCCATGATAGAGAACCGCCTCAAGTAGCCTGCTGGATTTGGCGGAAAGCCCGGCATGTTGTATTTCATCTTCAACCCAGGCGATTATTCTCCCTTTAAGCCGGTCGGGCTGCATCAAATTTTGCATAAAAACGATCTGGTCCAGGCATAGTTCCAGGAAAAAAACAGTGAACTCCACCAGGGCCTCTTCACTTAAATTTCCCCGGCCGTCCAAGTCGTTACGCCTGTGGTGATCACAGTTGACCAGTAATTGCTTATACCGCTGTTCACTCCTTGCCAGGCCACGGGCAATTGACCATATACCTCCGCTTTGTAAGGTCTGGAGTAAAATGGCATGGGATTGGAGACGGGCTACCCGGCCATTACCGTCAAGAAAGGGGTGAATCCAGAGCAGGCGATGGTGGATGGCGGCAACATTGATGATCAACTCCGCACGGCCCAGCCTTGTATAGACACCGGCAGATTTTTCAAGAAACCTTGGAACAGCGCCGGGGCTCACAGGAACATGGCGGCCCACCTTGACATCCCGCTCACGTAACCTGCCGGGGATCACCTGTTCCTTTCGACCCGTATCCGGATCCAGGGTCCACAGGAGTTCTTCCGGTAAAATATCGCAGAATTTTTTATGTATTTCCAGAACACTCTCTGCGGAAGCTTCCCGCCCGGCAAGGCCGCCACCGTCGATCCATTGTTGAACCTCAATATGGGCCCTGGCCTCAAGCTGCAGATTCCGTTTTCTACTGTTTTCGCTGTAGTCATTGTGCAGGGCACGCTCAATATCAACCGGATGGATATCGTGCCCTTCGATCAGATTACTGTAGTAGCAGTTCATGCCGCGAACAAAGCTTGCAAGACCAGGGACCATCGGAGCCGGCAGCCCCTTGAGAAAACCGGCGGCCTCAGCAGCCAGATTGATGGCAAGATCATGTAACTGACCACGAAAACGAGAATCAGCAGGTATGCAAAGAGGCTCCATACTGCTTAGTGATTCGCCTCGATCCTCTGCAGGGTGGAAGTCCTGCGTAATGTCCCGTTTAGTGTTTATCATAACAGCACTATAACAGAATGTTACAATATTTTCAACCTGAGAGATGTCCGGTTTGATGTCCGCATTGTTTCGGCCAGCCGAAAGGTGGCAAGGGGGGAGATACGATGCGCGAAGTCGCGGGGCTATTTAGAGGGCAGGTACCAGGTCTTGAATTATAAGTTTTTTGAGAAAAGTAACAATTCAAGACCTGGTACCAGATTTGCACTGGACGGCATAAGATCACCACTGATTATTGGGAAGATACCAGCGGGTG
>JAYEKB010000431.1:0-7031 GCA_034660835.1 Thermodesulfobacteriota bacterium | reverse complement strand
TTCCTTATCCAGAACAGTGATTCTGTCGCCGGCAAACTTGGTTTCCCAGCGGTACACCTCATCCGGGCCGGCCACACCGGTGGACACCCTGATCCTGGCCCGATCCAGGTTGGCCTGGGTCAGTTTAAGGTTATCCTTGTACAATCGCTCAATGGTCTTGGCCCGCAAAACATTAAAGTAGGCACTGGAGGCCTCATGCATGACGTCAATACGGACAGTCTCGTGATCCATTTCCCGGCCGGTCTGCTTATGCTTCTCCACTGTATATCCTGCCCAGCTGCGCTCTGAATAGATCTGCTGAGAACCTCCAACTGACCCGGTCCAGGCCCTTTCCGGGCTGGTGCCCACGCCAAACTCTGCCCGGTCCTCATCAATGGCCCGTGCGCCGGTGGCAATGCCGATCTGGGGCAGAAGAGATGACCGTGCCTCGGTAACGGCATGGGTTCCAGCCCTTACCCTGAGTTCTGCAGACGACAGGTCCAGATTTGCCTGCAGGGCCTCATGTACAGCCTGCTGCAGGGTGAGGTGACGGTCGATATCCACCCGCTGCTCGTTGAGCAGGTTAGTTCCGACCATAATTGCCAGGCTGGGATAGACATCAAGGGCCCGGGCCGTGGCCATGTTTATGGTGAGTTCATGGCCCCGGGAAAAGGACACATCCAGGGTAGCGGCCTCCTCACCGAGCAGGATATCCTGCACGCTCACCGCTGCACGGCGGGCAAGTTTCTCCTCCATGTCCGCAGGGACATCCCCGGCAAGCAGGCCATTTTCTACCTGTTTACGATTCCAGATGGAGTAACTGGGCAGTTGGCGATCGATGAGTCCTTTGATCAACAGGTTGCTCTCATCGTCGGACATGTGGTACAGGGGTCCGACAATCACCGCCTCGGTTCCGGAAGGAATCCCGGCAAGGGCCTCTTGTGCCGAAGTATTGGCCGCCACAACATTGACCGCCATGGTATGCTCGTTGGCCAGCTGTCCGGCAAATTTAGAGACTTCCGGGATTGCGGTAACCTCCCGCTGGTCAAGGATCACAGCCAGGCTCTTGAATGAAACAATCTTCTGGAAGCTCTGAAGATCCCGGCCCACATCAAACATGGAGTCTATGTAGGTCAAATTGGCAACCCCGCTGGATCCGTCCTCAATAGGCAGCTGCTGCACCGATCTATCGACAACATAGGGGGCGACCACCGGTTTTGACAGGGTCTTGCGCCGGAGAACTTCACTGGAGGCAATAGTGCCCAGAGCAAGAACAAGATCCGTCTCCGGGTTTGCAAACAACCGGTCAAGAGCCCGGTTGACCCCTTTTGCCGTGTCCTTCCCCGACAGCACCATGGACCCCGGAAACTTGACCACAAACTCTTCTTCCGCAAGTGCCTGAATCTCCCGCTGAAACAGGGCTATCATCTCCAGGTCACTGGCTGTGCTGCCGTCTGTGACAATACCTATGTTGAAAAGCGCCAGCTCCTGTTGCACCTGGAGTTCCTGATCCTCCAGGTCGGAAGAGGCTGCGAAAGCCATCAGAGGAGCAAGCAACAGCAGACAGGCAACAAAACCGAGCAGGCGAAGGTTCATAGATCGTCTCCAAAAAGAAAAACAGATAATCATGATGATTTAATTTTGAAAAAGGTAGCATAGAGAACCGGCACGAAAACAAGTGTCAGGACCGAGGCAAAGCCCAGGCCAAAGACAATGGTTACAGCCATGGCCACGAAAAAGGCATCGGTAAACAGAGGGATCATACCCATCATGGTGGTCAAAGCGGCCATCATAACAGGCTGCATCCTGGATACACCTGATTCGACAACAGCGTCCAGTCCGGGCATGCCTTCCTTGACGTTCAGGTCGATCTGATCGATAAGAACAATAGCATTTTTAATCAACATACCGGACAGACTCATCAGACCCAGCAGGGCCATGAAACCAAAGGGCTGTTTTAAGAGCAATAACCCGGCGGTCACCCCAATCAAGGACAGGGGTACGGTCAGCCAGATGATGATCGGCTGGCGAAAGGCGTTGAACAGGAAGATAACCACCAGGATCATCATCCCGAAATAAAGAGGAAGGTTTGCGGCCAGCTGTTTGGTGGAATCGGCCGAGTCCTCAAGTTCCCCGCCCCAGGCAAGAAAATAGCCGGGTTTATCCTTGAGAGGTATGATGTCGTCATATTTCAGCGGGATGGTTGAGGCGGTATATTGTTCATTGTTTTTCAGCGGAGTACCACGGTACGCAGCAAGGTCCACCCCCAGAAGTTGTTCTATTTTTGGTTTTACCCGGTCAAAGAGCTGGGCCGGCAGTTCCGTCTTAGGGTCGGCATGAATTTTTATCATCGGACGCCTATGCCATCGGGAGACCCGGGCATTTTCCCACTGGGTGTTGACACCGTTCATGACCTGAAGAATAGGTACATTTTCCCCGGCTGAGGGGCTGTAAATCTGCAGCTCTTCCATATCCTCAATGGTGCTGCGTTCTGCAAGCGGTGCCCTGGCAATGATGGGGATGAGATCTATGCCCTCCCGGTATAGACCGGTTGTAGTGCCTGAAAAGTTTGCCTGCAGGGCGGTGGCCAGCATGGGCCGGGTGATGCCCAGGTTCCGGGCCCGGTCTTCGGCCAGCACCGGTTGCGGTACTTTGACCTTGTCGCCCCATTCCGTACGTATGGCCTTGCCATTTTCTTCACGGAAGATTGCCTTGGCCTGCTCGGCCATGCCTCGGATAACTTCAGGATCCGGGCCGTTAATCCGCAGCTGGATTTTGCCGCCCAGGGCCGGGCCAAGGTTAAATTTCTTGACGTTAACAATCGCATCGGGCAGCATCTCCTGCAGATCATTCTGCAGCTGTTGCTGCAGCTGGTCAATGAGCTTGTAGTCACTCATGGTGACCAGCAGGTTGGCGTACTGATTTGCCGCCTCCACCGGTGTGTCATAGGTGAGAATAAAACGGGGATGACCACCGCCGATCGCTGAAGCTACCTGCTCCACACCCTCAACCTGGAGCAGATACTCTTCCATCTGCTTAACACCATTTTCCGTCTCCCGGATATGATTTCCTTCCCGAAACTGGACTTCCACCTGGAACATGGGACTGGTGGAAGAGGGAAAGAACAGGTTTTCCACAAAACCGAAGCCGTAGAGAGAAGCGCCAAACATGGCGACAACAATACCGATGGTGAGCCAGCGGGCCTTGATGGCCCCGGTGAGAACAGCCCGGTACACTTTATAAAACCTTGAATCGTAAGGATCTTTTTGTTTACCCTCTTTGGGTTGTTTGTCCTTTTTACTGAGGACAAACTGTTTAGTCATCAGCGGGGTGATGGTCACCGCCGTTAACCATGAGAGCGACAAAGAGATCAATATGACATAGTAAAGCGAACGGGTGTACTCACCGGTGGAGTTGGTCATACCACCGATGGAGGCAAAGGCCAGCACCGCAACTGCAGTAGCGCCGAGAAGCGGTATGGAGTTCTGACCGACCACGGCTTTTGCCGCCGAAAGCCCTTCCTCTCCTTTTTGCATGCGGACCTTCATGGAGTCCACCACCACAATGGCGTTGTCCACCAGCATACCCAGGGCAATAATCAACGCACCAAGTGAAATCCGCTCAAGGGTTATCTGGTAATAGCCCATGACCACAAAGGTAGCGGCAATGGTGAGTACCAGAATGAAACCGATGATAAGGGCCGAACGTAACCCCATAAAGATCAGCAGGACCACAATGACAATGGCAACAGCTTCCAGCAGGTTAACAATAAAACCGTTGACCGCCTTGGTCACGGATTTGGACTGCATGGAAATCTCTTCCAGCTCCATGCCCAGGGGGATCTGGTCCATCAGGCCATTAATACGTTCTATAACCCCGTCACCCATAGTGACCGCATTCCCACCCTGGATAGTCGATACGGCAATACCAATGGCCGGTTTACCGCCAACTCGAAGAATCTTTTGCGGCGGATCCATGTAATCCCGCCAGATGGTGGCCACGTCCCTGAGATAAACCAGTCGTCCTCCCGTGGAGGCAATGAACAGGCCGCCGAAATCCTTTTCCGACTTGAATTCACCGGTGGGGTTTATGGCCATGTATTCCGGGCCGATCTTGATCTTACCAGAATCCACAGGCAGGTTCTTGGCCTGCAGGGCGTCAAATATCTCCTGCTGGGTAATACCGAGAGCGGCCATCTTAGCACGTGACATCTCAACAAAAATGGCCTCAGTCTGCTCACCGAAAAAGGTAACCTTTTTCACGTCCTGTACTGTCAACAGTTCACGTTTGAGCAGTTCGGCAACATCCTTCATCTCGGCAAAGGTGAAGCCTTCGCCGGTCAGGCCGAAATAGACGCCGAATACATCGCCAAAGTCATCATTGACAATAGGCGGCCCTGCTCCGGGGGGCAGCTGCGGCGTGACATCGAGAATCTTGCGGCGAAGTTCATCCCAGACTGCAGGCAGGGCAGCCATGTCATACTTATCCTTGATCTTGACCTTGACCGTGGACAAACCCCGGGCCGAATAGGATTCCACCCGTTTGAGCTGACCCAGTTCCTGGCAGGCCTTTTCAATCAGTTCAGTGACTTCTTCCTCGACCTCTTCCGGTGATGCACCGGGATAGGGTGTAACGATAACCGCATCTTTAATGGCAAATTCAGGGTCTTCAAGCCGGGGCAGTCCCTGGTAGGAAATATAGCCCAACACCAGCATGACCACGGTCAGGGTCCAGGTAATGACCGATTTTTTTATTGCAATCTCAGCAAGATTCATGGCAGATTACTTCCCCTCTCGCTGTTTTTCCCAGGGGCGAACCTTCATACCCTCTTCAAGTTGGGTGATACCGGCAATGATAATGGTCTCGCCGCCCTTAAGTCCCTCTTTGATAAATATATTTTCCGACCCCTCCATACGGCCGATGCTTACCTTGGTCTTGTGAACAGTTGACTGTTCCCTGTCCAGCAGCCAGACAAAGGGCTCGTTGCCGGGGGCATCCATGACCGCAATGGCTGGTATAATAATGGTCTGCTCGGTGGCTTCGGCTTCCTGGCCTGCCTGAGCTTTAACCATGGCAGTCATACCGGGAAGGATGTTGGCCTCTGCCGGCTGATCCATGACCAGGACAACCTGGTATGTCTGGGTAGCAGGATCGGCCTGAGTTGAATATTCTTTGATGGCCAGTTCAAATTCCTTGCCTGGAATTGTCTCAAAAGTTGCATGAACCTTTTGATCCTTTCTGTTCCTGAGATCAGCCATTAAAAGTTCAGGCACGTTGACCAGAATTTCAATCCGGGTGATATCCTGCAGGTTGACAATAGGTTCTTTGGCCTGCACCTTTTGGTAATTCTCCACAAACCGCTTGGAGATAATCCCGTCAAACGGTGCCTTGAGTGAGGTGTCTACCAGTCTGTTGCGTGCATCTTCAAGCTGTGCCCTGGCCACATCACGTGCCGCCCGGTAACGGTCATAGTCCGCCCGGGAAACCTGTTTTTTGGCATACAGCTCTTTATAACGGCGGAACTGTTTTTCTGCCTGCAGGTTAAGGGCCTTGGCTTCATCAAGGGCGGTCTGAAAATCCCGTTTCTGAATCTGGGCAATGATATCGTCTTTTTTAACGTGCTGACCTTCTTCCGCCGGCAGGGCAACCAGGGGACCGGAGACCTTGAATGAGAGTTCGGCACGCCTGGCTGCCCGTACCTTGCCTGGAAAACCATGGCTGAACGAGGCTTCACCTGCCTGAACGGTCATGATCTTTACCGGACGGACAACCTCAACTTCCTCCACTACCTCTTCTTTACTGCAGCCGGCCAGCAGCACAATTGCAGTCAGCAGAACAGGCAACAATCCTGAATATACTTTTTGAATTCGCACTCTCTTTCCTCCGAATACGGAAACGTTTTTTCTGAAAAGAACAAAGAAATATATAACGCGTGAATAAACGTTCACAATAACAAATACTTCTACTCTAAACTACTGCATATAACAACTCTTCATTATTAACTCTCACAGAAAATTTACCCAATATCATGCTGGAGATATTTGACAAGCAGTTATGTATGTATTAAATATACATATGTATGGTACCATAAAGAGTGTTTTAACCAAAAATACATGATAAAAAGCTGGCCACCGACAAGAGGAAAGCGCAATGGCACTTAATATTGCCAATCAAAGGGTTGAAGAAAAAGCAATCCAGGCAAGTAAAATTCAAAATGTTAACAAGACAGCTGCCGTTGAGATTGCCCTGGACTATTATCTTGCTCATCACAAACTGCAGCAGGATAAGAAAGCCGCTTCCCGAGAGCTTAACAGTTTGCTGGATGAACTCGCGTCTTTGCCGATTCTCGATGAGAGAGCGGATGACGAAATTATAGGCTATGATAATACAGGCTGCCCATGATAATCGTGGCAGATACTTCCGCATTCATGGCAATACTAAAAAATGAGCCGAACGCGGACAATTATCGCAGCACACTTCTTAAGGCCGACAAGGTATTAATCAGTGCCGCCACCGCCGTCGAGATGCACATTGTAATCACTGCAAGACTTGGCGAGCCCGGAATATTAAGATTGAACCATTTACTCTCACATCCATTGTTTGAAATCGTCGATCTTGATCAAACGCAAATGGTTATTGCCAACCTGGCCTACGAGCGATTTGGCAAAGGGAGACACCCGGCCAAACTCAATTACGGAGATTTATTTTCATACGCCCTGGCAAAACATCGTAACCTCCCGTTGCTCTTCAAGGGGAATGATTTCTCTAAAACAGACATTCTTTCCTGTTTATAACAAAGGGTATCTTGAATAATCAGCCCATATATTTCGGAGTCTCCGGTTACCTGTTCGAGGAAAAGGAACAGCAAATTAATTCCGGATTCCAGTGCTCTATTTCCCGGCGGGAAGCAACCGTGGACCTGCCTTGGTATGGATCTTCCAGCCCTCTTTCTGTAATTCTTCTGTTGCCTGTTTGCTTAAAGAACCAAAAACCCAGAGTTCAAGGCCGCTCCCCTTTGCCTCCCCGCTTACAGCAGTTGCAATCTCGGCAAT
>JAYEKB010000430.1:0-7071 GCA_034660835.1 Thermodesulfobacteriota bacterium | reverse complement strand
GCATCTGCAGCCGCCTCGACTTGTGAAATATGCGGGGTAGTCGTTTTAAAGATACCCGTAATTTTAATATTTCAGCAAGGTATCTATGATTTTCTGTGTAATGTGACCTTCAACCAGTCCGGCGATGAACAGACAGGATATGACAATCAGAATAATTTTTTTTAAGGGAACTTCTTTTTTATAACTATCTACTTCTTCAAAAATTTCACCTGTCAGATTCCCTCTGGCCTTTTCCTTGATTAACAAATGTGCAGAAAAAGTTACCGCCCCTGCGAATGAAATGGTAGGAATTTCTACTATACCGTGTGGAATCAAGGATACAAAGCCAATAAAATATGACCCAAATATGTAAGTAGATGTTGAGACAGTTAGGCCGCTTTCTATGCCAAGCAATATCATTCCCAACCAGGGTATCATTAACCACACGTATAATCTGCGAAGCGACTCTTCTTCAATTTTTAAGCATCCTGGCAGAAAACAGAGAATCTTCATTCTTTTTCTGCCACAGAATGCTTTTCGTATACTTTGCGGAAACAATGAAATGTTATGGGGATTAAAGAGTGGTGCCGTATAAAGAAATGAAATCGTTATTAAAGAAGCCAGAGTATTCCAGACAAATAATAAGATTCCCTGGTCAATTCCTAGCTCTGCACCGGTTTCAAAAACCGGAAATGCATAAGAAAGACGTTTGGTGGAAATCTCGAATAATGTTTCCGGCGCAATCCTGAGGATTAATATTAAGAAAAGTCCTGCCGCAAAACTTATGGAAAATGAAATGAGATAAGCAAAAATCAACCTTGCCCAGGCACTATAAAACAGTGATTTATTCTTTTTATTAAACATATAATGAGATCTAATCAAACTGCCTGCCGATATGTGACGGTATCAATTTTCTCCCCAACTACAGTTTTCATACAGATTTTTATAGACTACCCCAGGGCCAACCCCACGCAGGAAAACGGTCAAAAACGGGGTCACCCATTAAAAGGCCTCTTGTCAAGGAATAATACTCCCCGTTAGACCGCATATTTCATGAACACTTTGCAAATTTCTAAAAAGAGATAGGATTGAAATTATCACCAAAAAATCCGCGTGTTATGATGCCTTAAACAAAGGGTTCATGAAATATGCGGGCTAATAAGCCATGAGTATTATGAGGAACTGAGCATTGGTGGTAATCAGGAAGAGTTTTCGTCAGCCGTAGTTTTTACCCTCCCCTGCAGGAATCCCGGGTTTATTCTTTCAGTTTGATATACAGCTGACCTTCTTCGACCCGAATGGTCTCCATGCCATCAGCAAAACTCTTCCAGACCCCTTGGTTGCCGCCGAATTCCTGCACCAGATCAATATTTTTAATTCCGCCCAGCCATGCATTGGGGACAGGTACACCCATCAGTGAAATACCTTTCAGAACCACCACCGGTCTGCCCTCACGGTAGGCCAGTTCCGCACCTGCTTTGGCCCGAATGGTTTTACCTCCCATGACCGGGAAATCAGGATCAACAGGCAGCAGCAGTCGCAGGCTGATCAGGTCTTTGGCCAGATCAACAGCTATTTTTTGGGCCAGGTCGGTATTTTTTGCCAGTAACCCGTTTATCTCCCGTTCACTTAAACTTATTTCTCTGCTTGCTCCCTTTTCAGAATAGGCTTCCGGGTTCAGTTCCCCCTGCTTGTTGAAATCTTTTTTTGGCGTTGTTGTCTTCCCCGGTATGGAAGCCTGCTCTTCGGGTTTGGGCACGGCTGCAAAGGATTCAAACCGTACCAGTTTCTGTTCAAGGTGCTGTTCTTCCTTTTGGTCCAGAACCACGGGTGTAAACGGCTGAGGAAAAAGCCAGGTCCGGATGGAAACAATGGTGACCACAATGGTCAACAGCATCACTCCGACGACAATGGCGACTACCTGTTTTCCGGAAAATCCTTTAGTATTTGCTGGTTGCTGGTTCATATCATTTCCTCAGTCAAGCTGGTTGTTGTACATCCACTATGGTAACGGAAAAATGGAGGGTTTTTCCTGCCAGGGGATGGTTGAAATCCACAATTGCACTGTTTTCTTTTATTTCAACAACCCTGCCCTCAATGGATTGCCCCTGCGGTCCTTCGGCCTGCAACTCGGCACCTGTTTCCAGTGCCTCCGGCGGCAGATCGTTTTTTGGTACTTCAATCAAGGCATCAGGATCGGACTCGCCAAAGCCTTCTGCAGCAGGAACAGCTATTTCAAAGGTCTCGCCTTTGTCCATGCCCAGCATTTTCTTTTCCAGGCCGGCAATGATTTCTCCTTTCCCCTGGCTGTAGGTGAGTGGAGTTGTGTCTTTAGTAGAGTCGACGAGTTCACCGTTTGCAAGAGTCATGCTATAGTCAATGATGACTGTACAGCCGTCTTCAATTTTCATTATTTTCCCGCTGTGTGAGTAAAATTCAGGTTAAAGAAATTCCTGTACCGGCGTGTAGTCCATGCCAAAGGCTTCGGCAACGCTTTTGTAGGTAATGCACCCGTTAAGGACATTGGCACCCAGGGCTATCTCCTTGTTGTCCTGCATGGCCTGTTTCCAGCCCTTATCAGCTATCTGGACCGCGTACGGCAGGGTGGCATTGGTCAAGGCCATGGTTGAGGTCTTGGCCACGGCTCCAGGCATGTTGGATACACAGTAATGAACAATGCCGTCAACGGTATATATCGGATCCTTGTGGGTTGTCGGACGAGACGTTTCAAAGCAACCGCCCTGGTCAATAGCCACGTCCACCAGCACCGCTCCCTTTTTCATGGTCTGCAGCATCTCACGGTTTATCAGCATGGGTGCCTTGGCTCCCGGCAGCAGTACAGCACCGATTACCACATCCGCACGGGGGACAAGGTCCCGGATTGCAGCCGGGCTGGACATGAGTGGAAAACAGTTCCTGGGCATGATGTCTGCGAGGTAACGGAGTCTGTCCAGATTGGTATCCATTATGGTCACCTTGGCCCCTAAGCCACATGCCATTTTCGCAGCATTTACGCCCACCACGCCGCCGCCGATGACCAGCACATTACCCGGATCAACTCCGGTCACTCCTCCCAGCAGAACCCCAAGTCCGCCCTGGGACATTTGCAGGTATTTGGCAGCCTCCTGTACGGACATCCGGCCTGCAACCTCACTCATCGGGGTCAGCAGGGGCAGAGAGCCGTCTTCTTTCTGGATAGTCTCATAGGCAATGCAGACGGCCTTGCTTTTGATTAATGCCCTGGTCTGCTGCTCATCGGCAGCCAGGTGCAGGTAGGTAAAGAGAATCTGGTTTTCCCGGATACGATCATATTCCTGAGGCTGTGGTTCTTTGACATGCATGACCATTTCGGCCCGGGCAAAGATGTCATCGGGCGTGGTCACGATCTCGGCACCGTGTTCCCGGTAGGCATCATCGGAAAAGCCGCTGCCGATTCCGGAACCGGTTTCAACCAGCACAGTATGGCCGTTGTGGACCATTATTTCAGCACCTGCCGGGATCATTGCCACCCGGTTTTCTTCCGTCTTTATTTCCTTGAGTACACCAATAATCATGACAACCCCTTAGGGGCTGTAAAAAAATAACATGGCCAATCTTGCATCTTATTTTCGGGTCATCTTCGGAGTCTCGTGCCTCGCTTACCTGAATGTTGTTCAATCGTAAAATCCTCAACGTAGCCAGCTACGCCTGCGGTTTTTCTCAATCACAACATCCAGGTAAGCGCAGACTCCGAATACAACCCAAATCTAAGCGCAGGTAAGCGAGGAACGAGACTCCGATATCAGCCATGTTATTTTCCTACAACCCCTTAAACGAATTTATTGTGAACAGCACCACATATTTCCATAAGTTCAGTATATTTGCTTTCTATGGAGCGTACCAGTGCAAACTGTACCCTGGCCCGGAAAAGGTTCTGTTTCGGACTCTTTACCTTGAAATAACGGTTGCCGGCAAGATGGTCGCTGTAAAAACGCAGGCCAAGCTCAAAGCTGATCAACCGGACACTGTCGACAAGTAATTGTTTGTCAGTAACAGTGAGCAGGTCTGAAGCATTGTTAAAATAGCCCGAGAGCATGGCCGCAAACAGATCTTGATCAAAAACGACATCGCCGGGTTCCCGTACATCTTCCCCAGAAGGATTGCAACAGGAGCGGAGGCAGTCGCCAATATCATGGAGCAGCAGGCCGGGTTTGACGGTATCAAGATCAATAAGGCTGATAACGCGCTTCAGGTCCCTGGAAAAGAGAAAGTTGGCCACCTTGGGATCGCCATGGATAACCTGCTGCCGGACAGTTTCCTGCTTTTGTAAATCCTCAAGCAGAGACACATCATGTCTGCGCTCATCAATAAAATCCCGGCAGTCAGCTGCGCATTCCTGAGCAGTGGGCAGCAGCGCATCATACTGTTTAAGGTAAAGCGGAGTATTATGGAACCCGGGCAGGGGATCAGCAAGAGATGAGGGGGGCAGGGAAGAGGTGAGCTGGTGAAACAGCCCAAGGGTGCGTCCGATTTCCCGGGCCTGGTCAGCCGTGGAAACAGTGTTCAGGGATTGTGTATCATCGATATAGGAGAGCATGCGCCAGCATGCGCCATCGTGGGCGATATAACTGTGGGCCCCGTTTCCATTATCGATAACCTTCAGAACAGTAAAGTCTGCGTCGATTTGGTTAAGCCGGGCCTGCAGATGGTAGGTTACTGTGCACAGGTTGTCCTGCACCAGGCCGGGATCAGGGAAAACAAACGGGTTTAGCCGTTGGAGAACATACTTTTCGCCTGGTACTGAAACAATAAGCCAGGTGTCGTTCACATTACCGTCGCCCAGCGGTTCCAGGCTGGTGATCTTGATTTCCGGCAAGAAAAAGAAGAGGGCTTTTTGGGTATCTGCTGTCATGGATCCTGCTGATAACGGGTGTATTTATCAGCACGGCTGCGGGATTTGTCAGCCGGGTATTTTTCAGCATTAAGTGCCATTTTTTGGGTGGCAGCTTCCAACAGGTCAATGTCCAGCCGTTCGGCCATGCGCACCAGGTAGATCAGTACATCCGCCATCTCCAGGGCAACAGCCTCGCGCTGTTCATCATCAAGTTCACCACTCTCTTTCCGACTCAGCCACTGGAAATGTTCAACCAGCTCAGCGGCCTCGACAATGAGTGCCATGGACAGGTTCTTGGGGCTGTGAAATTGTTCCCAGTCACGTTTATCGGCAAACTTACGGATGTCGGCAGTGAGATCATGTAAAGAATCAGGCATACAACAACAGGCACCGGTTGGCCGGTGCCTGCCTCTGTCGGATAACTGTCAGGAACTTGCTATTCAGTGTGCAGTACTACATACTGGCTGAATTCACCGGCCCGTACCCTGAGCAGGATCTGCTTGGGATTGCCTGCACGTTTCAGCGCTTTTTTCAGCTCAGCAAGGTTATGGACTCGCTCCTTGTTCACTTCTTCAATCAACTGACCCGGCTGCATGCCGACGCGAGCGGCCGGACTGTCCGGTGCAACCTCGGCAATGAGTACACCCTGTCCCTTGCTGTAGCCAAACTGGTCTGCAAGTGCAGGAGTTAGATCCTGCAGTGACATGCCCATCTTGGCAAACAAGGATCCGTGGCCCATTCCCCTGCTTCCCCTTGTTGACCGGCTCATATCAGATGGTTGCTCACCGATTGTAACATCTATGTTCTTTGTGTGACCATCACGGATGAGTTGCAGAGTAACTTTACTGTCCGGCGGGGTCAGGGCGATACGGTTGCGCAGGTTTGCCACATCGTCCAGTTTCGTTCCGTTCAGGGAAAGGATAACATCGCCTTGTTTGAGACCCGCTTTTTGGGCCGGTGATTTCTCAGCTACCTCGGAAATGAGAATGCCTTCGGCCTTGTCCAGACCAAAGGACTGGGCCAGATCTTCGTTCACATCCTGAATGACTACACCCAGCCAGCCACGGGTGACCTTGCCGTCTTTCTGCAACTGTTTTTCAATACTTTTGGCCATGTTGATCGGGATGGCAAAACCTATGCCCATATAACCACCGCTACGGGAGAAAATAGCCGTGTTAATGCCCACGGCCTGGCCATGGATATTGAGCAGGGGACCACCCGAGTTACCTGGATTGATGGCCGCATCAGTCTGAATATAATTTTCATAGTCATTGATTCCCATCCTGGACCGCCCTTTGGCTGAGACCACGCCAACGGTTACAGTCTGACTCAGTTCAAAGGGGCTGCCGATTGCAATGACCCATTCTCCGACTTCCAGTTTTTCGGAATCACCCAGAGGCAGGGTAGGAAGATTTGTACCATCAATTTTAATAAGGGCCACATCGGACTGGGGATCGGTACCGATTACCTTGGCTGTAAACTCGCGCTCATCGGCCAGTTTGACCTTGATGGTATCGGCATTTTCAACCACATGATTGTTGGTCAGGATCAGGCCGTCCGGAGAAATAATAAAGCCGGACCCGGCGCCGCGCTGCTTAAACCGTTGCGGCGGGATTCGAGGATGTTGAAACTGTTTTCCGAAAAATTTCTGGAAAAAGGGATCGTTAAACATGCCAAACGGATCCTGGCCGCCCCCTGGTCCTTGACCGCCAAAACTTGTAGCCGCCTTTTCCACACCGATATGCACTACCGCCGGACCGGCCTTTTTAACCACTGAACTGAATCCCTTGGCAGAGCGGTCCAGCAAGGCGATATTGTCATTTTCCGCCGCTGTTGCAGCATGTATTGTTATAAGCGAAAAGCAGAGCAAAAAGGCTGCAATAAGCTGCAGTTTTCGATACAAGTGTTTCCGTTTCATGATACAAACTCCACAGTTTATGTGAATGGTTACCGGGAAAAAGTCTTTTACTTTGTCACTACTGCATACAATTATACACAGCAGGAAAAGCGTCAAGGATCATTGCACGAATGTAATAGTGGCAAAACAGGCCCTTATTTCAACTGAGCGATAATCTTGACTATCGCGGACTCAGCTAACCCGCATATTTCACAAGTCGAGGCGGCTGCAGATGCGCTGAGCGCAGGAGTAGGCAGGTAAGCGCAGACTCCGATAGTTGCCTATGCCTGCTCCTGCAGCGACAAAGCAGGTGCGGTCGCAT
>JAYEKB010000429.1:0-7103 GCA_034660835.1 Thermodesulfobacteriota bacterium | reverse complement strand
AGCCGATGCGGCCGCACCTGCTTTGTCGCTACCTGAATAAGCATAGGCAACTATCGGAGTCTTCGCTTACCTGCTTACTCAGGTGCTCAGCGCATCTGCAGCCACCTCGACTTGTGAAATATGCGGGTTAGGAGCCCGGAGCCCGGAACCCGAAACCCAAAACTCATACATCATATCAGCTATCAAAGGGCAGCTCAACCGTAAACACGGTTCCTGTTGGAGAGTTGTCACGTACCCGGATGGTACCGTTATGTTCGATAATAATGGTGTGGGCAATGGCAAGGCCAAGCCCGGTTCCGGATTTACGGGTGGAAAAATAGGGCTCAAACAGCCGCAGCTTAACCTGTTCCGTCATGCCCGGACCATCATCTTTGACCGTCAAACTGACTGTCTGATTCTGTTTGTCCAGGCGGATCTCTGTGCTGATGGTGCCGCCGCCGGAAAGAACGGTGACTGCATTATCAAGCAGGTTGATCAGGACCCGTTTGATTTGAACCGGATCAAAGGAAAAAGGTGGGATCTCATCATGGTCAAGGGAGAAGGTGATATGTTTATGACCTTCACGGTACAGCACCAGGGTGTCGGTGGTTATGTCAATGATATTTGCCTGCTTCTTCTTGATCCGCGGCATGCGGGCAAAGTCGGAAAACTCGGTGACCAGTCGTTTGATCTCGTCTACCTGCTTAATGATAGTGGATGTGCACTGGTCAAAGATATCGCGGTCGTTGCTGATGGTTTTGAGGTAGCGTTTGCGAAGACGCTGGGCAGAGAGTTGGATTGGGGTAAGAGGATTTTTGATTTCATGGGCAATCCTGCGTGCCACTTCCTGCCAGGCAGCCAGCCGCTGGGCTTTTTCCAGTTTGGTCAGGTTGTCAAACACGATGACATAACCGATCGGTTTCTCCTGTTCATCGATTAAACGGGTAATATTCACCAGCAGGGAATAAGTTTCTCCTTTACGTACCGTAAGGCGGAGATGACGCTCGATGGATTGTTTGCCCGACGACAGCAGATCTTTGAAAATTTGATCCAGCACCGCTACATGGGGCCGGGGCAGAATTTCATGGAAATCATGGTACATAAAAGAATCCAGGTCAATCTTGAGCAGTTCTTCAGCAAAAGAGTTGATGGTGGTTATCTCATTACGTTCGTTAACGGCAATAACGCCGGCAGCAACATTTTTCAGGATTGTTTCCAGGTAGCGCCGCCGCTGTTCCGAAATCAGGTTGGACTGCTGCAGGGCATCATGAGCTTCAGCCAGCTGCCTGTTGCTTGCCAGCAGGTCAGAGGTCATGGAGTTAAATGAGTCGACCAGCAGGCCCATTTCGTCCTCAGATTCCTTTTCAATGGTAAAGTCCAGCTCACCATCGGCAACCCGGCGGGTAGCCTGGGCCAGTTTGTTGATTGGTCCGGTCAGGGAACGGGCAATGTAAAAGCCGAACCAGATAGCGCCGAAGAGAATGAGCAGGGTGATAATCAGCAGCATGATGATCAGACTCAGTTTGATGGGAGCCTTGAGCATGACCAGTTGCCGGTAATCGGTAATGCCGCTGGATACCGCCTGCATGAGGACCAGCCGTTCAATGGGAATAAGCAGGGTGGTAACCAGGTAATGGCTGGTCTGGTTCCCTATCCGGACGGGTACGATGGCCTGGACAAGTTCCCCTCTTTTGCTCTGCTGAGTGATGATTTCAGCTTTATTATTACTGCCGGCCTTTCGTATGGCCTCGGTGGGGATATTAGGCAGCGAAATTGAAGTGAGTCGGGCACCCTTGGCTGACACTGATTTTTTAAGGTTTGAACCGATAAGGGTCAGCGCGTCCGGAGCTCCGGGAGGGGATATGGCAAGGGTTCTGTTAAACAGTTGCTGCAGGTTTATGGTATCATGGATGTTGATATCACCACTTTCCAGAAGTATCGCAATGCGGATGCCCATGTTCTCTGCCCGTTTTTCAGTATCATGGAACAGGGTCTGGGCAAGTTTTAACGAGGACTGCAGAGATTCTTCCACATTGGTGTTAAACCAATAATCCATGGAGGTGGAGACAAAACGAAGGGCAAAAAGAAACAGAATCACCGTGGGGATCATGGACAGAGATATGAAAGAAATGACCAGTCGCGTTCGCAGGCGCGAACCAAGGATTTTCTGCTTTCGTTCAAAAATCAACTCCACCAGGTTACGCAGAACCAGGTAGAGCATGAGCAGCAGCAGGAGCCCGTTGATATTAATCAGGGCAAAGATCAGAACCGTGCTGGAAATTGGGAGATTATAATCTCCTTTGAGTAATCCTCGCTGGGCATAGGCAAGCAGGGGGATCAGCAGCAGGCAAAAGCCGATTACATAGCGGATAAGCCGCTGTTTTTTTCTTCGCTGCTCGGTGGTCAGCATCAGATCAGGGTACCGTGCTGGTAAAGGGAGGTCATGGAATCTTAATAGTTCTCCAATGGCAACAAGTTTGGTTGATCCACCATCCTGTAGGAGCTTACTATTGCCACATATTCGTTCAGATAAGCGTAGACTTCGAGCAGACTGGCGAATCTATAACAGCGTAACAGCGAAGCGGTGTCCGGTGTCAGCGTCTATGTGAGTCAGTCTGATCGGACGAAGATGGGGTGCTGGTGAACTCTTACATGGGATCAGTACCTGAATTCTATGGTACGCCAGTCGGTCTCAAAATTCCAGAGCGAAGTAAAGGGGATGACATAATGCATGCCCAGGGGTAATGTATTTTCAACCAGCGTGGCCTTAATCTGCAGGGCATAGGCGGCGTCTGGAATTAACTCCTTGCGGGCAATAACCTTCAGACCGCTGAGTTCGGCCATCAGCTGTTTGGCCTTTTCATGTGACTTGGTCACTTCAGGCCTGTTTTTTTCAGAAAAGTCAACCTGGTAGGTCTCTTTGATGGCATCATAGCTCAGGGTGTGGTTGATGGTTTCTTCAATTAGAGAGGCGTCAAACCATTTATTGCGAACCTTATCCAACTCGATATCAAAACGAAAGGTAAGGGGCATGCCGTTACGTACCCCTTCAAACATTTTTTCGGTAAAGCAGTTTTTTACCGTGGCAAAGAGCAGAAGATCCGTGCTTGAGGTGGTAATTATGATGTCCTCAATGGTCGGTTCCTGGTCATCATCTGCGTGTACAGGCGCACACAGGAACAGGGCTGTCAGAAGCAGCAGCGGGATTGTTCGTGAAATGAGTGAAAAAAACATATATAGGAATGGTTCAGTCCATTATATCTCTGAATATTGATAAAGAATGATCAAATATCTTAAATTACCCTATCATCTCGCTGTTGTCTATGGTTTGAGGTGCTTTTCTCAGGGATTCTTCAAAGGCATCTGCATGTTCTTTATCTTGACATCTTGATACACCCCATTATGCTGTGCATGTACACATAACAGTTCTTTCTCCAACTCGTGTTGAAAGAACTCATAAAGTAAGTGAACGAACATGTTAGCAGGCTTTTTAAGCTTTACTCAAACTCAGGAGATTTGCAATGAGCGAAAAAAAGAATTTTGTTGTCATTGGCTGCGGCGGAGCTGGCGGACCGGCTGCTATTCTTACCAGTAAAATAAATCCGGACGTCAATGTGACGGTGATCAGGGCGGAACCTTTTTTCATTGTCAGGTGAGCGCTGCCTTACGTTGTGGCCGGTCTGGCCACCAGTAAATCCATCGTTGTTCCTGATACCATGCTGGAAGATGCCGGCATAACCGTTATCAAGGAAAGGGTGACGGGTATTGACAGCAAGGAAAAAAATGTGACACTGGAAGGGGGCAGGGTACTCTCATTTGACAAGCTCCTCCTTGCCAACGGCGCTGACCCGGTTATACCTCCCCTGCCGGGCAGAGATCTCAAGGGTGTTCTCACATTGCGAAACACACCGGATGCCGAAGCAATGATAGAGTTTATTGATGAGAGAAAGGTGAAGAACCTTACAGTGGTTGGGGCAGGTTTTATAGGCCTTGAGGTGGGCACCCTGCTGAAGCAGACCCATCCGGATCTTAAGGTGACAGTGGTGGAATTTTTGGAAAATCCCCTGCCGGTTATGCTTGACGCCGATATGGCCTCCAAGGTTGGCCCTTATCTTAAGGAACAGGGAATAGAACTTCGCACAGGCACCGGAGTTACCGGAATTACCGAAAAAGATGGATATGTAAGCAGCGTTGAACTTGATTCAGGAGATGTAATTGATTGCGATATGGTACTGATGTCAGTTGGGGCCAGGAGCAATTTTGATCTTGCAAAGCAGGCCGGACTTGATATGGGAGAGTTTGGTATAAAGGTAAACGAGTATATGGAGACATCTCACCCGGATATCTTTGCCGCTGGTGATAATGTGGAAAGCAGATGCCTTGTTACCGGTAAAAATGTACCCGGTCAGCTCAGGGGTACGGCAGTTTGTCAGGGACGTCTTGTTGCTAAACGGCTGAAAGGCGCAGCTATCCCGTTTCCGGGAGTGTTGAACAACTCCTGCGTGAAACTGTTTGACCTCTGTGCGGCAAGCGTTGGCCTTACAGAGGAACTTGCCCAAAAATACGGCATTCAGACAGCATGTTTCACCGTTGATTCCCGCAGTAAGCATGGCATGATCAAGGATATGAAGCCCTGGACCCTGAAAGTTGTTTTCAATACGGAGAACAGAAAGGTTATAGGAAGCCAGATTGTGAGCATGAGCGAGGCTCCGACCAAGGAGATCGACGTCATGAATATGGCCATAAAGATGGGCGCAGTTCCCGAGGACCTTTTGACCATCAACTGTGCCGGACATCCGGAGCTTTCTTCAGAACCCAGCATGGAACCCATATCCATGGTGGGAGTCCAGGCATCAGGAAAGATTTGATGTCAGTTTTTAACCTGAAAAATCACGTTGATATCCCTCCCCGGATATGTTGGGGGTAGTTTGTGATTGTTTGACTTTTACAGCGGTATCGATGTACGTTAAGAAACCTCCCAACTTTATTCAGGTTTATAAGTTGGGAGGTACATGGGTGAGAAAAAAACAGTTCGCTCCGATGGCCTGAATTTGCCAAGTCCTATTCATTGGCTTCTTCGAAAACAAGGGCTGCTCCACTGGAAAGTGCTTCTGCAGTTTTTCTTCTGGCAGATGTCAGAATTCTTTGGACAGTCCCTCTGGAAACGCCCATTTTTTCTCCTGCCTGTTCCTGAAACAGTCCTTCATAATCACACAGCTTAAGTGCTTCCAGTTCATCTCGATACAGTGTTATCTGTTTGAGTTCAGGAAGAGATACGCCGGTGGGCTTAAATGCCCTGCCGCAGAAATTTCCCTCACATCGCCGGATTTTTTTGGGACGGGGTGACATAGTCAGTTGATAGTTGACAGTTGATAGTTGACTGTGAAATATGCAGTTCAATCACTGCATATTTTACATCATACTCTCACAACACTCTATTTGTCACTCTCAAGTGACTTAATCAATGTCCTTTAGTTTCTTTAAGATATTTTCTGTTCCGCTGGCGGACCAAACAATTTATCGGTAAATTTAACATACCAGGCAGCAGACTGCACTTGGATAATATAGGCGGTGGCAATGACGAGGGCGGCATCGGTTCCTTTTTCGCCAAATGCGTTGATGGAAATCGCCAGGGCGATGGACAGATTACGCATAACCGTTCCATAAACCAGGGCAATGGCATCACCACGGTTAAACATCATCTTGCCGACAATGGTGCCAAGGGCGAAGTTGATAAAATACAGAATCAGCAGTGGCTGAAAAATACTCCAAAGTATACCTGGATCGGCGGCAAGCTGTTTTGATTTCAGGGCCATGGCAACAAAAACAATTCCCAGTACACCAATGGTTGAAAGTGACGGGAATTTTGGAGCCCAGGTCTTTTTAAATTCCTTTTGCCCATATTTTTTCAGAAAGAATTGACGGGTAAAGTAGCCAAGCAGCATGGGTATGAAAACAATATAGACAATCTGTTTTATGACCAGGACGATATTCATATCCACCTTGGTACCCATAAGGGCCTGCACATACAGGGGCGTTGCCAGGGATCCCAGAGTCAGCCCAATGACCGTCATATTTATGGCCGCGCCCATGTTTCCCCTGGCAAAACCTGTCCATGATATGGTCATACCTGAGGTAGGCAGCAGCGAGGCCAGAAGCAGCCCAAGAGCCATGTAAGAGTTGTCTCTGAAAAAAAACAGACCAAGCCCATAGGCAAGAAAAGGGACGATCAGGAAATTGATCAACTGGGTGGTTACCTGCAGTTTCACATTTTTAATACCCTCTTTCAGGTGGTTGATGTTCAGCGTGACCATCATCGGATACACCATCAGAAAGGTAAAAGGTATGATCAGGGATTTTAACTGCTTGAGAAAGTCAACACTAACACTGACGCCAAATAAAAAGCCAAGGATCATCATGACCGGTATGGCATAGACCAGCTTTTTATTGATGGTTAAAAGAAATTTCCACATAACTATTCTCCTGCCCGGCGATGCCGTACATAAACGTAATTAAAAGAAGTAGCACACACTTTTCTCTAAGAAGCGATCGTTTCGTCAATCATGGAAATTATTTTTTTATACGTCTGGGCAAGTGAACCGGGAAATACATCATCATCCACCATGGCACGTATGTTTTCTTCACTGAAATAGAAAAAACGGACCTGTGTTGTATTGTTTTTTGAAAAGACAACAACAAACTTTGGAAGGAGGATAGCACGCTCCGCATTAGCCTGTAAACTTTTGGCGGATTTTTCCGGCTTGCAGATCTGGATCATATGCATATCAAAGTCCTCAGCAACCTCGGCACCATGCTCTCCAAACAGATGGGCCATATCCATATGGGTTTCATTATGGACAATGAAACCATATTTATTAACAACTGTGCCGAAATCTCGAGCAAATTCAGCAGGACTCTTTGCAGTTTCAACAGAATAAAGATGATCACTCATGACTGTACTCCTTTGTAAAAATAAAAGATTAAATATTTTGAAAGTCTATTTATATAAAATTGTATCATGTTATGAGCATATGCACACGTTAACTACTTTGATCAGTAGTGTCAAGAGATTTTGAGGATATTTATATCCCATTTTCAAAGTCATAGTAAACATGGTCGTTTAG
>JAYEKB010000428.1:0-24347 GCA_034660835.1 Thermodesulfobacteriota bacterium | reverse complement strand
CGCCTCGACTTGTGAAATATGCGGGTTAACTCCATGATCAGATATCATTGAGACGACTTGTGAAAACAGATAAGAAATTCAGGTTCCGGCCTGGTTTTTTGTATTCACTGCGGCTACGTTTGATGGTGATGAGTTTCATCATTATTCTGCTGCCCATGATACTGGCGGCCTGGTCTGTGCTGCACCTGCTGCAGGATCATCTTGCCCAGGACGTGAGCGATCAGCTGCAATCAGATGTATCTGCTGCTTCCCTGTATTACCAGGGGCAGGTGGACAAGGTGCGCTCTGCCATCTCCACAATAGCCCTTGATAATATGGTCAAGACCACTCTTCGGCTGGATATTTCAGGTCAGCTGCAGAAGCATCTTGTTCAGCTTGCAGCCCAGCACCAGCTTGATTTTCTGTTAATTGTCGATCCGGAAGGGTATATCAATCTTTCCTCTTTATCACAGAGTAAAGAAGATGTCGACCTCTCTGAACATTTGGTGATTGCTTCTGCAAAGAGCATCGGAGTTACTGCCGGTACTATTTTGGAACAAAATGCTTCTCTGCTCCACCTGCTTGAACGCAGCGGCAAGGAAATTGATTTTAAACCTGTGGTTCTTATTGAAGCTGCCGCCCCCATAACCCTGCGTGACAATCTACTGGGGATCGTGCTGGGCGGGGTTATGGTGACGGATAATCAGGAGCTGGTTCGTGGGGTCCAGAATGCCGCCGGTGGTGACCGGGTTGAGATTGTTGCTGCAGACCGTATGGCGGCGTGCAGTGAAATTATTTCACAGGAAAAAGACAGGCGGCAGAGGTTTTTTCCCGTTCGCTTAGACTATGAAAATCATCGTTCACCAGGAGTTGATAATAGAGTTATCAGTCCCCTTGACCGGATTGAGCTGGTTTATGACTATCGACCGTTGACTACACCCGGCAGAGAACCTGAACTGGCCCTGGTTGTCCTGCGTCCCGTGATCGAAATTCTTCAGGTCTTTGATACTATCCGCCGGGCTTTTTTCCAGATTTTTGGAGCAGCTCTACTACTGGCCCTGGTCGCTGCCGTGTTTATGTCCCGGTTCATCGCCAACCCCTTACATGATATTACCCGGTCCATGCAGAAGATGCGGCAGGGGGAAAAGGTGGAACCCCTTGAGAACCGGCGTAATGACGAGATCGGTGAACTGATCACCGGCTTTAATGATATGGCTTTGTCCCTTGATGCCAGAATTATGGAACTCGGTGAAGAGATAGGCAGCAGGAGAAAGGCAGAAGACATGCTCGCCGCGGAATCGGAACGTCTTCGGGCAATCCTGCAGTCTATGGGTGACGCTGTGCTCGCTGCAGATATCAAGGGCCGTGTCGTACTCATGAACAGGGTCGCCGAAGAGTTGACCGGTTGGAGCATGGTTGAGGCCCTTGGCCACCCGGTGCATGAGGTTCTAAAAATATCCGGGCCGGACGAGAATGAGGTTGCAGTTGATCTGCTCGGCTGGATTCGCAATAAGGATCAGGGGAAGTCACCCTTTCGGGATCTGCGGTTGCTGCCGAAAAATGGCGAAAAAAAATTGATCAGGGCAAGGGGTTCCCGACTCATTGACAGTAATCGTCAGGTCCTTGGCACGGTTTTGGTAATCCGGGACGTGACCGGGCGGCGGAGGATGGAGGAAGAGCTTGCCAGGGGACAGAAACTGGAATCTGTCGGAGTACTTGCGGGTGGAATTGCCCATGATTTTAACAATCTGCTGACAGCAATACTCGGTAATCTGTCCCTTGCCAGGATGGTTTCTTCAACAGATGATGCTCATTACCGAAATATTGAGGATGCGGAAAAGGCAAGCCTGCGGGCCCGGGAACTGACCCAGCAATTGTTGACCTTTTCCCGTGGCGGCAGTCCGGTAAAAAACAGCGTAAACCTTCAGGAGTTGATCCATGAGTCGGCTGAATTTGTTGCCCGCGGATCAAAGGTACGGTTGCGCTTTACAGCCGATGATAAACTGTGGCCGGTGTCTGTAGACCGGGGGCAGATCGGGCAGGTAATTGATAACCTGGTCATCAATGCTATCCATGCCATGCCTGAAGGTGGTTTTGTTGATATTGATACCATCAATTATCAAGTTGAAGCTGATTCGCTGCTGTCTCTGACCTCTAAACGATATGTACGGATTACTGTCAAGGATTACGGGGCGGGTATCAGTAAAGAGGATCATGATAGAATTTTTGATCCTTATTTCACTACCAAAGAGCTTGGGAACGGCCTGGGGCTGGCCATCTGCTTTTCTATTGTCAAGAAGCATGGTGGTCTCATAACGGTGGAGTCCGAGCCGGGCAAGGGTAGTATCTTTTATGTCTATCTGCCTGCCCTTGATTCTGACAGCTCTACTGAAACACAGCTTGTTGATGACCAGAGCCGGTTGTCTTCAGATTCCAGCCAACGGGTGCTGGTAATGGATGACGACGAAATAGTTCGTTCGGTGGTGTATAAAATGCTTGAACTTCTCGGTTATGAGGTAGAGGAAGCAAGTGATGGGGTCGAAGCGATCCGGATGTACGAACAGGCCTTGAAGCAGGGGAAAAGGTATGATCTGGTGATTATGGATTTGACCATTCCCGGCGGTATGGGAGGTCAGGAGGCTGTCAGCCGGATACTGAAGATCGATCCCGGGGCACTGGCCATTGTTTCCAGTGGCTATTCCAGCCACGAAGTCATGGCTGATTATAAAAAATACGGCTTTGTGGGTGTCGTGGTCAAGCCGTTTCGAGTCGCTGAGCTTGCCCGGCTACTTAAAGAGGTGCTGGGGTAGGGCGGTTTAAGGTATAAGGTCTACGGTTTACGGTTTACGGTACAGGGCGACAAAACTTCCGGCCTTTGCGCCCTTAAACCGTATACCCTATACCTTATACCGTTATGTTATCAGTGCCAGTATCAACCGTGTAAGATCCACCATGTCCTGCAGGCTGACCTGTTCATCCGTGGAATGGACATGGGTCATGCCGGTGGCAATGATGGCCGTCTGCAGACCATAGCCGTTAAAGATGTTGGCATCGCTGCCGCCCCCGGCGACTTCATAGTTCATATCCATGTCAATGGAGCGGGCTGCCGTGTCAACTCTTTTGATGACCTCATCCTCCATGGCCAGCTGCATGAGTGGAAAGTCCAGCTTTGCCCTGAAATCCAGTTCCGGCACCCCCCGTGCCTCCCCTGAGGGATCACGCCAGTCCCGGATAGTTTTGAGGAATGCCTTTTCAATGTTCCGGGTCAGCTGCTTTAGTTTTTTCGTGGAGTGGCTGCGCACTTCTCCTTCAATGGTTACCTGCTCCGGTACGATATTTGAGGCAGCGCCACCCCGGATGGTGCCGAAGTTGACCGTACTCTCCTCATCGATTCTTCCGAACGGGGCTCCAGCAAGCGCCTGTCCCGCCAGGGTAATGGCATTGATGCCCCATTCCGGATGCAGCCCGGCATGGGCGGCAATGCCTTTGACCGTAATTTTGAGTCGGTTGGAAGCCGGTGCACCGATGATCACCCTGCCGAAACCGCTGGAATCCAGGGCATAGCCCTTTTTTGCCCTGATATGTTTCGGATTCAAGGCCTTGGCCCCGAGCAAGCCGATCTCTTCACAGGTGGTAAAGATATATTCCATGGGAATATGGGGCAGGTCATTCTCACGGATAACCTGCAGGGCCTCGATCAGGGCGGCAATGCCGGATTTGTCGTCACTGCCCAGTACTGTATTGCCAAGACTGGTAAATATATCGTTGTTGCGAACAACTTTGACGCTTGTTCCCGGTTCAACCGTATCCATATGGCAGTTGAAAAACAGGGGTTCCCGGTCCAGGGCACCGTTGAAACGAAAAAATAGGTTGCCGCATTGCGATCCGGTTTGCGCTGCAGTTTCGTCTTCAAATGGTGGATCAGCCCCAAGCGAGCAGAGCATGTCCGTTAGCAGGGCTGCCATGTTTCCTTCCCTGCGCGAGGGACTGTCTGTTTCACAGAGCTGGATAAAGGTCATGGCCAGCCGTTCCTGGTCTATATTCATTGGTTGCCTGTTAAAATTGTGAATGCATAAGGACTATGGCATGAGCGCTGATACCTTCCCCGCGTCCGGCAAAGCCCATTTTTTCAGTAGTAGTTGCCTTAATGTTGATGTTTCCTGCTGCCGTATCACAGACTACAGCCAGCTTGGTCTGCATGGCAGGCAGGTGAGAGGCAAGTTTTGGCTGCTGGCAGATAACGGTGATATCAGCGTTGCCAATCCGCATATTTTTTTCACGGGCCAGCTCCATGATCCTTGCCAGGAGCTTGAGGCTGTCCGCTCCTCTATACCGCTCATCATGATCCGGAAAATGACGGCCGATATCACCACCACCCAGGGCGCCCAGGATACTATCCATCAGGACGTGGGTCAAAACATCGGCATCCGAGTGACCGGCAAGGCCCAGGTGATAGGGGATTTCCACTCCGCCCAGGATGAGTTTTCGTCCTTCCACCAAGCGGTGGGCATCAAAGCCGTGTCCGATTTTTATCACAGTACTCCCTGTTCGAAGCAGGCTGGAGGCAATTGCGAGATCATCCGGCCTGGTAATTTTAATGTTGGTTTCACTGCCCGTAACCACTGAAACCGCAATGCCGGCGTGTTCAAGCAGGGAAGCCTCATCAGTGCCGATGAAACCGGTTGCTTCGGCGTGTTTGTATGCCTGCTTCAGCAGTTCCCTCTGCATGGCCTGTGGTGTCTGGGCCTGCCAGAGTCGAGATCGGTCAACCGTACCGGTAATTGAGCTACCGTGCACCTCTTTTAAAGTATCTTTGACAGGAACCGCGGCAATCACTGCTCCATGGGTTTTAATACCTGCAATGCAGCGGTCGATCACTTCAGCAGTGACCATGGGACGTGCACCATCATGCACCAGTACACCATCAATGACAGCGGGCAGGGCGTTCAGCCCGTTCTGCACGGATTGTTGACGCGTATCACCGCCAGGGGTGAAAATCAGTCGCTGCTGCAACCCTTCATTAAAACAGGACAGGATTTGTTTTTTGCCCGATTCCAGGTACTCAACAGGTAAAGCAACAACAACAGTTTTGATAAGAAGGTGTTCCAGAAAAACACGGAGTGTACGAACCAGAATCGGTTCCCCTGCCAGCTCAAGAAACTGTTTTGGCAGTTCAGATTCCATACGGGTGCCGAATCCTGCCGCCGGAATAATAACACCGACTACAGGTTGAAGGTTAAAGGTTGAAGGTTGTAGGCACTGCCTGCTCATCATCTTCTCCTTCTACCTTTCACCTTCAACCTTATACCTAAAAAAAATGGGGTGGACTGTAAGCCGAATTCTGTACCTGCCTAAACAGGCCATGATCATTTAACTGGGATACCGGTCGCCCGGTACCTCGTGCAACCTACCCGGAGACTTCAGGCGGGCAGCCTTCAAGCGTCTCTCTATTTGGTCTTGCACCCGGTGGGGTTTACCCTGCCTTCCGTGTCGCCACGGAAGCGGTGAGCTCTTACCTCGCCATTTCAACCTTACCTGTGAATGCACGCATTCCATCGGCGGTGTATTTTCTGTGGCACTTTCCTCCGGTTACCCGAAGTTCGCGTTACGAACCACCGTACCCTGTGGTGTTCGGACTTTCCTCTCCGGCAACGGCCGGAGCGATCATGCGTCCACCCCAAAATCAGGGACTAGGGATTAGGGACTAGGGGTTAGCTGTTGTCCCGGTCCCTAACCCCTAGTCCCTAATCCCTGTCCTTTCATCTATTCCCCTATTGGCCAACTCGTCGGCCCGTTTATTCTGTGCCCGGGGAACATGGTCAATAGACCATTTGTTAATGTTTGCCAGCAGACCCTTGACTTTGTCAAACAGGGGTTTCAAGTTGGCATTTTTTACCTTATACCGCCCCTGTACCTGGCGGACAATGAGCTGCGAGTCCATGAAAATTGACAGCTGGCTGCAACCCAGTTGGATGGCCGTTTCCAGACCCAGGACCAGGGCTTTGTATTCAGCAACATTGTTGGTACTTCTACCAAGATATAGGGAACGGGCAATCAGTTCCTGGTTGTCGTCATCCAGCAGCACGATTCCTGCCCCTGCTTCTCCCGGATTTCCCCTGGAGGCACCGTCAGTGAACAGCCTGCAGGAAAGGGTGGTGTTGTCAGCCGGTTCTGTGAACAGTTTCTGCTGTCTCGCTGGTTGCGCGGCAACCTTTTTTTTCCCCAGCAGGACATCTCGTACAGCTGTTGCCGGGATAGCAGGAAACAGCTCTTCCAATATATTGTCCGGCAGTTTGTCAGCCAGGGTATTGATAACGGACGTCCTGTCCACACTGTCACCCATTTGTCTTGCTGTTACCAATTACTGACGGCTTACGCGTCGTCTTCGGCTTCCTGATGGTAAAAGATGCGTTGACAGGTGGGGCATGAGTGCATTTGTTCGCCCTTGCGGATTTCATTAAACTGCTGCGGCGTAATGGCCATAAAACAGCCCTGGCAGACACCCTCTACGACTTCGACTACGGCAAGTCCGTTACGTTTTTTCAGCAGCTTGTCGTAGCGTTTCATCGTGGAATCCTGTACCTCCTTGGCCAGTTTGTTACGCTTGTTAAAGATTGTTTTGCGGCGAGTATTGAGTTTCTTGACTGCAGCCGCGACTGATTCGCTCTCTTCGGCCAGCAGCTTTTTTTCACCGGAGCAAATATTTTCCAGCTCAACTGCCTCTGCTTCTGCTTCTTCAGCCTGCTCCATGACCTGCAGTAACTGATCCTCAGTGTCTTTGATAAGTCTTTTGGCATCCTCAATTTCTTTGAGCAATGCCTGGTGTTCGCGGCTGGTCTGCACCTGCATCATCTTGTTCTGGCGTTCCTTGATGCGGACACCTGCATCCTCGTGGGCTGCTTTGATATCGCGCTGGCGCTGCTCAAGTTCTTCCGCTTTTTCACGGCATTGGCTGATGGACGATTCCTTATCCTGAATTGACTGCTCGCGATCTGTGAGTTCCTGCTGCTTTTCCTCAATTTCCTGGTCAAATCCGGACAGTTTCAGGTCAAATTCCTGCAGGGCGATAAGTTTGCTGATCTTTTCTTTCAATGGTGTACTCCTCAAGTATCAGTTCGGCCGAGGGTTATTCGGCTGATAGTAAAAAGCATTAAATTGTAATCAATTTCAAAGGTGGATCCTGGTGGGCAGAGTGTATCTGTACAGCCATGTCCGCCTGTTTCAGTTTGTGGATAAGCAACTGCTGCAATGCAGGCATAGCTGGATTTTCAGTGGCAAAGTGACCGCCGTCAATGAGCCACAGGCCGGTCTCTTCAGCCCAGCGGGCAGCGGCATGCTTGACCTCTGCGGTAAGAAAGACATCTGCACCGGCCTGGAGGGCGGTTTCGGAAAAATCAGAACAGGATCCGCCACAGACCGCAACCCGGCTGACCAGTTCAGGTCGAGGCCCGGCTTCAAGCAGCCAGGGGGGCGAGAGAGCGTTATATATTGCAGTGATAAAGTCGTCGGGGTTGACAGCCGTCTCCAGGTTGCCGACCCTGCCAAGGCCGCATGCATCATTACAGCTTTTATCTGCAACCAGGGGCTTAGTGTTAACAAGGCCCAGTGTTTGTGCCAGTACATCGCTGACCCCGCCCCGAGTGGAATCAAGATTGGTATGGCAGCCGATGACATTTATGCCTGCCTGCAGGGCGGAACTGATAAAATTGCCCACAGGCTGGTCGGTACGCAGGCTTTTCAAAGGATGGAAGATGGCCGGATGGTGAGTGATAACAAGCTCGGCACCATAGTTTTGTGCCTGGCCGATCAGTTCGGCTGTCGGGTCCAGGGCAAGGAGGACCGAGGTGATCCGGTGGTGCGGGCTGCCAATCAGCAGGCCGACGTTATCCCACGTCTCTGCAAGATCGTCTGCTGCAATATCGTTAAGAATGTTAAGTAGATCCTGAACTGTTGCCACGATTGCCTGAGAGCAAAGAAAAAGAGGCACACCCCTTAGGGGATGCACCTCTTGAGCTTACGTTTCATCTGGTACCTGTCTGTTTTTAAAAACAGAAATTTTTGCAGGAAATATTTTTGGTTCAAAGCCTGTTAAAAAAGTAAAGGGATGTGCGTGAAAATCATGCTGCCCTGTATTCTGTTGGTGGGCCTACCTGGATTCGAACCAGGGACCGACCGGTTATGAGCCGGTGGCTCTAGCCAGCTGAGCTATAGGCCCATTTTGCATAGCAAATCTTTTATATTACCAGTAGAATCATTTTGGTCAATAAAAAACAGCATGAGATCGGAAAAATTTGACGCGAAAAGATTTTTTTGTTTTGTATGAGCTAAACCATACTGGCCAACCGTTCGTTTCTGTTCTATACAGTAGACGCAACAGTCAGACAGGTTGGAAAAGATTCATACCGATAATATCGGTGCAACTCGGATAAGCGATGTTTTACAGTAATCTCATATATTTTCTGGTGGTGATTTTTGTTTTTTCCACCTCTACAACGCCACAGGAGCCATGGCTGGCCCCATACTATGGTCTGCCGCTCTTTGGCTTGGTGCTCTTCTTCTTTTATCAAATTGCCGGCAGATGGTATTATCAGGCCCTGCATGGTTTTTCCGGGACATATTTTTCTGTTGAAAAAAAGCTTTCCATTCTGGCAGTGATCCTGTTTACAACCTCTGTTTTTATTTTTGACCTCAAATATTACCTGAAGCCCTTCTCTCTGGGCGGCTCTCTGCCGGTATTGGAAAATCTGGCAGGCTTAGCTGTATTTTTTGTCTTCCTCTCTCTCATGTGGTTGCAGGCACGGCCTGCCTACCAGGTGCTGTTCCATCGTTCCTATACTGCTATCGGTTTTGTGCTTTCCAATATCAAGGCCAACCTGCCCATTGTTCTCCCCTGGCTGGCATTGTCCCTGGTCTTTGACCTGTTGACCATTCTGCCGTTTCCCCGTTTTCAAAAGTTACTGACTTCGCCCTGGGGTGACCTGATTCTTTTTCTGGTCTTTATTGTTTTTCTGGCCCTGTTTTTCCCGCCCATGGTGCGCAGGTTGTGGAATTGCAAGCCCATGGAACCAGGACCAATGCGCACTGAAATTGAACAATTCTGCCAAAATCAGAACTTTTCCTCTGAGATCCTGTACTGGCCGCTCTTTGAGGGTCAGGTACTGACCGCCGGAATTATGGGGATTATTCCGAAATTCAGGTATCTGCTGTTAACCAAAGCCTTATTGTCTGCGCTGGATAAGGAAGAGTTGGAATCGGTACTGGCCCATGAGATAGGCCATGTAAAAAATTACCACCTTATCCTCTATGTGTTGCTGTTCCTTGGCTTCAGCCTGCTGGCCGGGGCCATTGCAGAGCCTTTGCCCTACCTGTTTCTCGGTTCCGAGTGGTTTTACCGGTTGCTCTCCTGGTTTCATGTATCGCCTGATGTTTTGCTTGCATTCCTGGGAGCGGTCCCCCTGTTGATCCTGATGATAGTTTATTTCCGTTTTCTCTTCGGCTATTTTATTAGAAATTTTGAACGCCAGGCAGATCTCTATGTGTTCAAGGCGCAGGGCCACAGTCTGCCGTTGATCAGCTCCTTTGAAAAAATTGCCTCCATGAGCGGCAACATCCGTGATCAGAAAAGCTGGCACCACTTCGGCATTGGAGAGCGTATTGATTTTCTGGAAAAATGTGAACATGATCGGACGAATATCAAGCGTCATGACCGCAAGGTATACGCAAGCCTTGCAGTCTACTTTGTCCTGATAGGTGCCTTAAGCTGGTCATTGCACCGGCTCGATACGGAGCAGTTGGCGGACGGTTATGAGCTGCGTTACAGTCAGGTAGTCCTGGAACAGAGATTGGAAAAGGAACCGGGCAACAGTCTCTGGCTGCAGCTGCTGGGCGACCTGATGCAGGAAAACAGAATGGAGGAAAAGGCTATTGAGGCCTATGAAAAGGCGCTCAAGCTTTCTCCCATGAAACCGGACCTGGCAAATAATATGGCCTGGTTGTTGTTGACGGCAAAGGACAAGTCGCTGCGTGATCCTGTCAGGGCATTGGATCTGGCCCGTTTAGCCTCTCAACTCAATGAACAGGGCCATATCCTCGATACCCTGGCTACCGCCTTGTGGGCTAACGGTTTGGTGGATGAGGCCATTACCACCGAGATTAAAGCAGCTCGGGCAGATCCGGATCATCTGCGCTATTATCAGGCCCAGGCGGTAAAGTTTAAGACAGAGGCATGGGAAGACAGCTGAGAACTCTTGTTTGATACCGTTACCTACGGGTAGATTGTGGTTAAGCGCATGGTTTCTGAGTTGTTGGCTTTCGCTTACATGTGTTTCTATTGCAAGATACTGAGTAGTAAAACGGAATTAAGCGAAACCCAACAATTTTGACGGTAAGACGCTCAACGCCAGGTAAGCGTAGACTCCGACCTATCGTTCATTCAAAAGATTGAGCATCAATTCATCTGCAAGGAGCTATACTATCAATCTGCGTAAAATTTTTACTTTTCCAGCCAGGAATCTGCTCTATGTCATCCCCGCTGTCATCCTTGCTGCCCTGGTCAGCGGCCGCTATGTTGACACCTCTTTTATGAAAACCCTGATTCTGCCGGTGGCGATGTTGACCATCTTTCCGGCTATGATCGGTTTTCAACCCCGGGAGCTGATTAGATTTACCGAATTGCGGCTCATGACTGTCAACTTGCTCTTGAACTTTCTGGTCATACCACTGGCCGGATTCATTATCGGCAGCCTGCTGCTGGCACCCTGGCCGGAGTTGCGTATCGGCCTGCTCATCATCAGTGTGATCCCGGGCGGGAATATGGTGGTGGCCTTTACCATGCTCTTTGGAGGAAACGTCAAGGCATCTCTGAAACTCAGCGCCACCAACCTGATCCTCGGCTCGCTGCTGGCTCCGATTTACCTGTACGTGCTGGCAGGAAAGCTCGTGGAAATTGATGTTTTCCAAGTTGGTAAAACCATTGGTCTGGTGGTTTTCCTGCCGCTTTGCATGGGAGTGATCACCTATAATTTGTTGCTAAAGCGATACACACAGGAACAGTTTAAAACCGACATCAAACCGCTGTTGCCTGCATGCAGTGTCTGGGGACTGATCTATCTCATTTTTACCAGTGTGAGCATGAAAGCCGGGATGATTTTCAGCTATCCGGAACTGGTCTTTCAGTCCCTGGTCAGCCTGATTCTGTTGTATTGTACTATTTTTGTTCTCTGTATCCTCCTGGCCCGTGTTTTTTTTAACCACAAAGACGCCATGAGCCTGTTGCTCAACGTAGAGTTACGTAACCTGCCCATTGCCATTGGTATTGCCGTTACCGCCTTCAGCCCGCAGACCGCCATGATGATGGCCCTGGCCTTTCTTTTTCAGCAGCAGTTTGCCATCTGGTTCTGGAAACTTGATAAAAGGTTTAAATTGCTGGGTCCGTAGAAAAACGTCGTGGTTTGCAACTGTTCATCAGAATCTGATGAACAGTTACGAAGGAAAAAGAATATATTGACACTCTTACTGCCATAATGATATCATGTCGTCAGAATACACATAATGATAACAGTAGGAGGAGGTGGTATGCTGCGTACACAAATTCAACTGGAAGAAGATCAGTATAAAAAAATCAAGGAATTGGCCAATCAGCAGCAGGTGTCCATTGCCGCAGTGATCAGGAGGGCTGTTGATCAGCTTCTCATGACCAGAAAACCGGGGAGAGCCTCATTATATCGAGAGGCGTTAAAGATCGCAGGTAAATATAATGCAGGGCAACCCGATATTGCAACAAAGCACGATAAATACCTTGACGAGGCATATTTATGATCGTCTTTGCAGATACTTCAGGGCTCTTTGCCTTCCTCGTTCAAGATGACAATATGCATGTGCGGGCGAAAGCTGTTTTTCAATCCTTTGCAGAAGATAACAGCCAATTGCTCACCAGTTCGTATGTGCTGGTTGAAACCACAGCTCTGCTGCAGCGAAGAGTAGGTGTAGATGCTGTCCTTGAATTCCATAATAAGATTCAACCGCTTCTTGATGTTATTTGGGTCGATGATCATTGGCATGAAAAAGCAGTCAACAGGCTGATTGCGCTCAATCAGAAAAAGGTAAGCCTGGTAGATTGTCTCAGTTTTATTATTATGGAGGCTCGGGAGATAAGTACTGCATTCAGCTTTGATAAACATTTTGAAAAGAATGGATTTTCGCTGGCAGAATAGTAGGGCATAAATATAGATCTCCTTGCCGAAGGATCTGTGACTTTTTTTGGAACTCTCCTTAGTCGATAATTGATACTATTTAAATTTTATAGAAAATCAGATAGATAGTAGTTTCTTTAAAATAGTTTCCTCACAATATGGAATAACTAGAATCCTTGACTTGTATCGGCCGCTTGAGTAAAGTATTTTCTGTTTTCAGGTGTCCGTAACTACGGATGAAAAGGGAACCCGGTTGAAATCCGGGACGGGCCCGCCGCTGTAACCGGGGACGATTCCTGCACAATGCCACTGTCGGTTGGACTGACGGGAAGGCGCAGGAGGAGAAAGATCCGGGAGTCAGAAGACCTGCCTGAAAAAATGTTCAGCACTCTTGGCAAAGGGAGGAACAACGTAAGTACATCTGGGATAAAGACGGGAGATCCTGGGGCAATTATTTAATTGGTCCGGGATTTTTGTTTTTCCGGACCGTAGAAAAAGGAGGTTCTTGTGAAAGTAAGAACGATTTTTTTCGCGGTTGCCGTTATGTTTCTGTTTACCGCAACAACCAGTTTTGCAAGTGGAGCGTGGAAGGTGGAACATAAAAATGCCATTGTCCTGGCCATGTTCGGAACAACAGTGGAGCCCGCGCTGCAGGGGCTGCTGAATATCCGGGCAAAGATGGTGGAAAAATATCCGGGTACCCCGGTACGGATAGCCTTTACCTCAAATATCATACGTCAAAAATGGCAGCAACGCGCGGATGACCCTGCGTACAGCAAAGCGCATCCCGAAATCCCCTCCGATGTTCTCCACGTAAAAACTCCGCTGGCAACCATTGCCGATCTACAGGATCAGGGATTTGATACCATTGTCCTCCAGCCAACCCATATGGCCATGGGCGAAGAGTATCTTGATCTCGGCACCTATGTTGATGGGCTTATGCGGATGGGTACCCTGAAAAAAGCTAAATACAAACCCTTTCATAAGGTTGTCCTTGGTCGTCCGGCCCTCGGCACTTACGGCACTACTCATCCGTATGCCGAAGATATCACCGTTGCCGCTACAGCTCTTGCTCCGGACGCGAAGCTGGCTGCCAAAGAAAAGGCAGCCCTTGTCTACATGGGACATGGTAATGAGCATTTTCCTTCAGCCGGCTCCTACCTTGAGCTGGCTGACCGGATGCGGCAGCTCTATCCTGATGTTGTCACGGCTATCGGTAATGTGGAGGGATTCCCGGCCATCGAAGATGTAATGGATACCCTGAAACTCTATGGCGTGAAAAAAGTGGTTTTGAAGCCGTGCATGGTGGTTGCAGGTGACCATGCCATAAATGACATGGCAGGTGCGGAAGAGGATTCCTGGAAAACCATACTGGAGAAGAACGGCTTTGAGGTCATCCCCATTAAACGCGGCCTGGGTGAACAGGATGAATTCGCGGAAATTTTTGTCAACCATGCCGCAGATGCTGCCAGAGACGCGGGCATAGTTCTGAAATAAATGACTGGACGGTCGGGATTTTCAGCAGTAACAGGTGTAGTTCTGCTGACCCTGTTGCTTACATCCATAGTGCTCTCTGCAACCATGGGCTATATGAAAGTCCCGGCGGGTGACGTCCTGCAGGTGATTCTCCACCGGCTTACAGGAGCGGGTTCTGAACTTGACCCGGTCACTGTGGCAGTAGTCACCGATGTGCGTCTTCCCCGTATCCTGGCTGCTGTACTGGTCGGTGGAGTGCTTGCCGTCTGCGGTACGGTATTCCAGGCTATTTTGCTCAATCCGCTGGCTGATCCCTATACCTTGGGTATTTCCTCTGGTGCCGCTTTTGGTGCGTCGCTTGTTATTGTGCTCCAGGTATTCGGCCTGACGTTGCCTCCCGGGCTGTCCATCCCTGTTTTTGCCTTTGCCGGCAGTCTCGGAACCCTTTTTGCAGTTTTGTCCCTGGCCTCCGGTGACCGGCGGCTGTCATCCACCAGCCTGATCCTTTCCGGTGTGATTGTGGCCGCAATTCTGTCCGCTGCCATCGGGTTTCTCAAATTTTTGGCCGACGAGCAGGTGGGGATTATCATCTTCTGGCTCATGGGATCCCTGTCCGGAGTTTCCTGGCAGAATATTGTTGTGCTTACCCCTGTTGCCTTTGCAGGTCTTTTAGCCTGCATGCTGTACGGCCGGGAACTCAATATAATGGCAACGGGCGAGCGGGCAGCGGCAACGCTTGGGGTGAACACGGTGCAGCTGCGCTGGATTCTCCTGGTTGTTTGTTCCCTGATGACAGCAGTGTGTGTATCGGTTTCCGGGATCATCGGTTTTGTCGGCCTTATTGTCCCTCATCTGCTGCGCCATCTGATCGGTCCGGATAACCGCTGGCTGATTGTTTTGTCTTTTCTGGGCGGTGGTTTGCTCCTGCTCTTTGCCGATACACTGACCCGGGCGGTGCTGCCGGCAGAAGTGCCCATCGGCGTTTTGACCGCACTTATTGGTGGTCCTTTTTTCTGTGTAATTTTTAAAAAACGGCAGGCTGATGGCACGGCAGGACTCTGAGATTCTCTGGCAGCTGGACCAGGTCGGTTTCGGCTACGGGGACCAGTCGGTTTTGCGCGACCTTGATCTGCAACTGGAAAAAGGACATTGCTACGGCGTCTTGGGGCCAAACGGCAGCGGCAAAACTACCCTGCTTGATCTCTTCTGCGGCTTGCTTGTTCCGGGGACGGGAAAGCTCGAGTTATGCGGTCAGTCTCTGTCCGGCTGGCAGTCAAGGCAGCTTGCCAGAAAGGTGGCCCTGGTGCCCCAGGATTTTGTGGTCCGTTTTGGATTTTCCGTGCGGGAAGTGGTGGAAATGGGCCGTCATCCGCATTTGGGCAGGTTTGCTACCCTGACAGAAACCGATCACGAACTTGTGGACTCTGTTATGAAGGAAATGGGAGTGGACACGCTTGCTGACCGACCGGTTACCAGGCTGTCCGGCGGGGAAAAGCAGCGGGTGGCCGTGGCCCGGGCACTGGCTCAGGATCCGGAGGTGTTGCTGCTTGATGAGGCTACCTCAAATCTTGATATTTATCATTCCCTGTCCATTCTTGGCCTGATCCGCCGCAGAGTACGCGAACAGGGGTTGACAGTGGTTGCGGCTCTGCATGATTTGAATCTGGCGGGATTTTTTTGTGATCAGTTGATTTTTTTGAAAAAAGGAAAACTGCTCTACCAGGGGACGGTTGATGAGGTGCTGCATCCAGATGTAATCCGTAAAGTCTACGGGGTAGATGCCCGGGTGCGAGAGGATGGTTTTTCTGGATGTCCACAGGTGAGCTACAGGGTTCCGAGTTCGGAGTTCCGGGTTTCTGGTTGAGGGTAGTTATGGCTGGCCGGTTTGTTGTAACAGTCTTGTTGATAGTAATGGTAACAGGTTCTGCATTTGCAGTTCCGATTATCGACAGTGACGGCCGGGTGGTCGTGGTGGAAAAGCCCTTTACCCGGATAATCTCCCTGTATGGAGCCCATACCCGCAACCTGATTGATATGGGCGCAGGGGAACAGATCGTGGCTGTCGGACGCAGTGACAAGCAGTTACCTGACTTGCCGCGACTCAGCTTCCGTGATGACCCGGAGCGGTTGCTGGCCTTGAAACCTGATCTTGTTCTGATCCGGCCCATGATCAGCCGAGCTTACCCTCAGCTTGTGCAGCGTCTTGAGCAGACCGGGGTCAGCGTGGTTTCTCTGCAACCGGCTGCCATGGACGAGCTGTTTCGTTACTGGGAAACCCTGGGCAGCTTATCCGGACATGTACAGGGGGCAAAGCTGATGATTGCCGGGTTTGGCGCAGGTCTTGCCGAGATCAGCCTGCAGGTGGATCATATCCCGCGAGAGGACCGAAAACAGGTCTACTTTGAATCCATCCATAAACGGATGAAAACCTTTGCTCCAAGCTCCATGGCGATTTTTGTCCTGGAGTCGGCAGGCGGCATCAACGTGGCAAAAGATGCAGTCCAGGTGCGCAAGACTAATATTGCTGCCTATGGGAAAGAACGTATCCTGGCTAAGGCCGATCAGATAGACGTATTTCTGGCCCAGCAGGGTCGTATGAATCCGGTCACCATGGAGATGATTACAAAAGAACCGGGATTTCAGGTAATCAAGGCAGTACGAAATAACCAGGTCTTTCTTGTTGATGAAAAATTGGTTTCCCGGCCTACGCTTGGATTGATTGAGGGGATTTCGACTGTCTTTGAGTTGTTATACCCAAAAATAATGCAGGGGGAATAAGTCGGCCGGTTCCGGGTTGCTGGTCTCGAAGTCTCACGGGCTCGCTTATCGGAGTTCCGAGTTATGGGTAGAGAGTAAGCTATGGGTAAAATAGTACGATTTGAAGAGATTGAATCCTGGCAAATGGCAAGGCAATTATCTGCAGCTATTTATAGTACGACTAATTCAGGGGGATTTTCAAGGGATTTTGGTTTGAAGGACCAAATTCGACGTGCTGCAGTTTCTGTGATGTCAAATATAGCTGAAGGGTTTGACAGGGGTGGCAATAAGGAGTTTATCCAGTTTCTGTATATAGCCAAGGGGTCAGCAGCAGAAATACAGGCTCAGTTGTATGTGGCCCTGGATGCCGGGTATATTTCTCCAGAAGAATTTCATAATCTTTACGGCCAGGCCAAGTCAACTGCAAAGCTAATTGGTGGTTTCATTCGTTACTTGGCTGGAACAAATCATAAGGGAGTAAAGTTTAAGCCATGAACCCGGAACCCGGAACTCGGAACTCGAAACCTGCCGTTATTATAGCTGGGACGCATTCCGGCTGCGGTAAGACCACGGTAACCCTTGGTATTATGGCGGCTCTGTGTAAACGGGGCGTCAATGTGCAGCCGTTTAAATGCGGCCCGGATTTTATTGATCCCACCCTGCACCGGTTGATAACCGGAAAGGTGTCCCGCAATCTTGATGTGCGTATGTGCGGAGCTGAGTATGTGCAGCAACTGTTTGGCAAACATGCACCAAAAGATGGGATTTCCATTATTGAAGGGGTAATGGGGCTTTTTGACGGCGGCAACGGTTCGGCCGCACGCCTTTCTACATTGCTGGACATCCCGGTCATTCTGGTAGTAGATGTTCGCTCTGCCGCTGAAAGCGTAGCCGCAGTGATCAAGGGTTTTGAGACACTTGATCCGCAGGTCCGGGTAGCCGGGGTTATTTTTAACCGGGTGGGTAGTGAGCGTCACCATCAGATGATAGCCGATGCAGTAAAAAAATACTGCCGGGCAGATATCATCGGGGCTCTGCCCAGGGACAGTACTATAAGTTTGCCGTCCCGCCATCTTGGTCTTCACATGGGCATAGAGGTTCATCTCAACACGCAACGGCTGATCGACCTGATGGAACAAAACCTTAACCTTGATCGTTTGCAGAAACTCTCTCAACTATCAAAGGTTCCTGAGCTACCAAACCCGAAACCCGAAACCGGGAACCGGAAACCGGCGGATAGAATCCGCCTCGGTGTTGCCTGGGATGAAGCCTTTTGTTTTTATTACCAGGATAACCTGGATATGTTAAAGGAGGCAGGTGCGGAGATTGTGATCTTCAGCCCCCTGCAGGACAAAGCCTTGCCGGACAAACTGGATGGTATTTATCTCGGCGGAGGATATCCGGAACTGCATGCAGCTGCGTTAAGTAACAATGCTTCCATGCGTGAGGCGATCAGGATGTTCTCTCAGTCCGGCAGGCCGGTGTATGGGGAGTGTGGCGGCTTCATGTATCTGACTTCCTCGATCACAGATACAGAGGGTGGGGAATATCCCATGGCAGGAGTCTACCCGGTGACTTCCCGGATGCGGAAACGGCTGCGCAGGCTCGGTTACCGGCAGGTGGAAATGCAGACAGGCACAATTCTCGGCAGTAAAGGCTCCTACTGCTACGGCCACGAGTTTCATTATTCGGAAATCGAGGAGATGCCCCCAGAGGTAGCGCAGGGATACATCCTTGATGACGGCAGGGCTGAAGGATACCTGGTGAATAATACCCTGGCCGGCTACGTGCACCTGCACTGGGGACGAACACCTGAAGTTGCCCGTCACTTTGTCCGGATGATGCAAGCTTGAAACCAGAAACCCAAAACCCGAAACCTGGAACCAGAACCCCATGAACGTACCAGAAATACAGAAGATAGGACCCTTGGAGATTGAGGCTGAGAGCTTTCGTATCATTGAGTCCGAGATCGGGCATACTGATTTTAGTCCGGAAGAATTTGCCGTGGTACGGCGCTGTATTCATGCCACCGGTGATTTTTCTTTTGCTGACAATATGCGATTTCAGCAGGGGGCAATTGAGGCCGGGCTGGCCGCTATCCGGGCTGGGAAAAATATCCTGGTGGATGTCAACATGGCAGCCAGTGGTATTTCCAAGGGGCTGTTGGAAAAGTTCGGTGGTAAGGTGATCTGCCGGATCAGCGACCAGGAAACCGTGGCAAAGGCAAAGGCCGGGAATATGACCCGCTCTGAGGCCGCCATCGAGCAGGCCCTGCAGGACAATATCGGAATTGTTGCTATCGGTAATGCGCCAACCGCCCTGCTCAAGACTATGGAACTGGTTGATGGAGAAATTTTCAACCCCGATCTTATCATTGGAGTACCGGTGGGATTTGTAAATGCAGCAGAATCAAAGGAAATTCTGGCAAGCAAACCGTATCCTTTTATTACGGCCCTGGGCCGAAAAGGCGGTACTCCGGTAGCCGTAGCATCGGTAAACGCATTGCTGCGTCTGGCCTGAATGATTTAGGAACGATTTGGAAAAATTCAATTGACAACCAAGAAAAAAAAACTCAGATCCGGGTTTTCCACCGGAGCCTGTGCGGCTGCTGCAGCCAAGGCTGCAACTGTTGTTTTGCTGGGTGGCCGGGAGATTAAACGGGTAGAGATCCCCTTTCCCCTTGGTGATCGGCATGGTTTTGAGCTTCATTCCTGTGTGTGTCAGGACTATCAGGTAACGGTGTCTGTGATCAAGGATGCCGGTGATGATCCGGATGTTACCAATGGTGCCGAAATTATTGCCATTGTGGAGGAGCAGGAACCCGGTGCATCCGAGGAGTTGATTATCATTGCAGGGGGTCCGGGAGTAGGTAAGGTCACCAAGCCCGGTCTGCCGATAGTAGTGGGAGAACCTGCAATTAATCCGGTGCCCAGGAAGATGATTCGTGCTGCTGTCGGTGAGGCCATGGAAGAGGCCGGTAATAATCAAATCCCCCTTGTGGTGACTATCTGCGTAACCGATGGCGAGCAGCTGGCTGGAAAAACCCTGAACCACCGGTTGGGTATCATCGGAGGTTTGTCCATCCTCGGTACTACCGGCATTGTCCGGCCGGTGTCGGCTAAAGCCTGGACTGATACGATTGATGCTTCGATGAGTGTGGCCAGGGCCGCCGGCTTATCCGAGGTTATTATCTCAACCGGCAGAACTTCCGAAGCGGCAGTACAAAAAATGCTGAATCTGCCGGAAGAAGCCCAGGTGATGATGGGGGACTATCTTGCCTACGCGCTCAAGGGTGCTAAACGGCATGGATTCAGCAAGATTCACCTTGCCGGTATGTGGGCCAAGGTGCTCAAATGTGCCCTCGGTATTCCGCAAACCCATGTCCGGCACGGGGCTCTGGAAGTTCAGCATGCCGCCGATCTGCTGCAGGAACTTGGCCTTGAACGGAAAATCGCTGATGTCATGGCTACGGCCAATACGGCCCGGGAAATTTTTCTGCGCTTGAAGGAGGCGGGCCGGGATGATTTGATTCAAGCGGTTTGTGTCAGGGCAAGAGAATATGCAGTGAAACGTTCCGGTCTGGCTGTGGAGGTGTACCTGGTCACTTCAGAGGATGGGGTGGTGGAACATGTCTGAAATTTTGATTTTTGGTGTTAGCGGCGATCAGCTGCCTGCAGACTGTCTGCAATGGTTGCAGACATGTCACGCTGTAGTGATATCAAAACGTTTTGAGCCGCTGCTGACCGCAAGCAGTGGCCGCAGGATACCCATTGCCCCGGTCAAAAAAATGGTTGATGCGGTGGCTGAGGCCCTGGATAGGGGTGATGTTGCAATCCTGGCATCCGGTGATCCGCTTTTTTTTGGTATTGGGCGGACCATGATCGACCGCTTCGGACCTGAGCGGGTGCAAATTTTTCCGGCTCTGTCGGCGGTGCAGTTAGCTTGTGCCCGTTTCAAAATGCCCTGGGATGATTTGACCCTGCTTAGCCTGCATGGTCGTGATCCCGCTAATCTGGCAGGCCGGATTTTGCCGCATGGCAAGGTGATGCTGTTTACCGATCATCAAAACTCTCCGGACCTGGTCGCAACGCAGCTTTTGCACGTTCTGGAGGAATACGGGGATACGAAACGAATACAGAAAATCCGGGTCAGGGTGGCGGAAAACCTGGGATTGGGTGATGAGAAAATAACCAGCGGCAGTCTGGATGAAGTTGCTGCAGCACGCTTTGGTCGGCTCAATATGATGTTGATTGAGCAGGATCTGCAGGAGCCGACCGGACCGATTTTCGGCCTGCAGGAAAATGAGATCACCCACTCCCGCGGCCTGATCACCAAGGATGAGGTCAGGGCGGTTGTGCTGCACTGTTTGCGACTGCCCGGGCATGGTGTTTTCTGGGATATTGGCGGCGGTTCCGGTTCGATATCCGTGGAGGCTGCCCGGCTGTCGCCGGATCTTGACATCTTTACCGTGGAAAAAAAGGACGAGGGACAAAAAAATATCCGAAACAATATTGTCCGCTTTAACCTGTACAATATCCATCTTGCGGCAGGCCCGGCACCGGAGCAATTATTTGACCTGCCAAACCCGGATCGCATATTTATCGGCGGCAGCGGCGGCAAATTGGCAGAGATTATTGACCACTCAGCCGACCGTCTACCCTCTACCGGTCGATTGGTTATAAGTGCAGTGCTTACAAAGACAGCAGAGCAGGCCCCGAAACTGATGACGGGAAAAGGGCTTAATGTTGACCTGCGAACCATTGCAGTCACAAGACATGCAGGACAGGGGCAGCCTGAAAGAGTGCTGAACCCCATTACCATAATAACAGGAAGAAAATGAAAACAGAAAACCAGCAGGGCCGCCTCTACCTGGTGGGCATCGGTCCGGGTGATCCGGAGCTGATGACCTGCAAGGCAGTGCGGATCCTTGAAAATACACAGGTCTGGGTGGCACCCAAGGCAAAGGAAAATGGTGCAAGCAGCGCATTGCAGATCGTCTCCGGTCAGGTACAGCTGAATGGTAAAACAGTGCTGGATCTGTGTTTTCCCATGAAAAAGGTACACCTGGGTCAGCAACAGGATCCGAAAGTAGTGGAAGCCTGGCACGAGGCTGCAGAAGTGGTTCTGGCCCATCTTGATCAGGGCGATGACGTGGCTTTTCCCACCTTGGGGGATCCGTCACTTTATTCTACTGCTTTTTATCTGCTGGCTACCCTGCAGGAGTTGCGCTCAAAGCTTCGAGTCTCCATAATTCCAGGTATCACGGCCATGGCTGCCTGCTCTGCCCAGGTCTATAGTCCGTTGGGGCTGGGTGATGACGTGGTCTCCATTGTCCCAGCCGCCTTTGATGATGACCGATTGCGGGAGATTCTGAATACCTTTGATGTTGTTGTTCTGATGAAGGTTTTTCGTAAAATGGACCGTATTGTAACCTTACTTGACGAACTGGGTATGGTTGACAATGCAGTACTTGTCGAGCGATGCGGCATGGATGATCAGAAGATCTATACGGATATCAGGGAAGCCTTGGGTCGCGATCTCCATTATTTTACGACCATGCTGGTGCGAAAGAAGACTGTGGCAGGGGCTGGAGTAGGAGCAAAAAAATGACATCGCCTGTATATTTTGTCGGGGCCGGAGCCGGAGATCCGGAACTGATAACCCTCAAGGGTCGACGTTTGCTTGATGAAGCCGACGTTATCGTCTACGCAGGCAGCCTGGTCAATCCGGTACTGCTGGATGGCGTTAAAGCGGATGTGCATGATTCAGCAGGTATGGATCTTGATGCTATTTTAGATGTCATGATTTCCGCGGCAAGGGCAGGAAAAAAGGTGGTGCGGTTACACACCGGGGATCCTGCAATTTATGGGGCCATCAGGGAGCAGATGCAACGGCTTGATAGAGAAGGCATTGTTTATGAGGTGGTACCCGGAGTCAGCTCGGCCCTGGCCTCTGCAGCAGCACTCAAGGCGGAGTTGACTGTGCCCGAAGTTACCCAGACTGTGATCTTTACCCGCCAGGCCGGCCGGACACCGGTACCGGAGCGCGAGTCTCTGCACAACCTGGCCGCAATTCAGGCCACCATGTGTATCTTTCTTTCGGTTTCCATGATAGAAAAGGTGGTCACTGAATTAATTTCAGGCGGTTATCCTGCGGATACACCTGTAGCGGTTGTGGAAAAAGCCTCCTGGCCGGATCAGCACATTGTCCGTGCTACCCTTGCTGATATTGCAGAAATAATCAAAAAATCTGAAATCCGTAAAACAGCCATGATCCTGGTGGGCAGGGCCCTTGCAGATGATGCAACCGCTGCCTCAAAGCTGTACGATGCGGGTTTCAGCCACGAGTATCGGGAGAAAAGATGATGAAATGTTTTTTATCAGTACTGTTCCTGTTGTTTTTTGTGTCTCCGGTGTCAGCACTGGAAATAGGTGGTGTGCAGTTGCCCGACTCGGTGAACCTGGCCGGACGGACACTTACCCTTAACGGTGCCGGTTTACGAACTAAGTTATTTTTTAAGATTTACGCGGGTGGCCTATACCTGGTCAAACCTTTGCCGGATGCCCAATCCATTATCAATGCAGATGAACCGATGCTGGTGCGGATGCACTTTATCTATGACGGTGTGAGTGCTGAAAAACTCCAGGACGGGTGGAAGGATGGTTTTGCTCTGACCGTACCGGATGCGGATGAAAATCTGCAACAGGAAATAGTAGCATTTACCGGTCTGTTTAAGGAGCAGGTACAGGAAAACGATGTATACGATATTTCCTGGCTGCCGGGCAAGGGTGTGGAGATTCGTTTCAACGGCAAGATGCAGGGCGAAATCAGCGGCCTTGATTTCAAGAAGGGACTGTTTGCTATCTGGTTTGGTAAGGACCCGGTGGATGATGATCTGAAAGAGGGAATGCTTGGCCGGTAAAATAGCCATTCTTGCCCTGACTCGGGGCGGCAGGGAACTTGCCGATAGGCTTGCCGGTATGCTGCCCGGCAGTCATGTCCTCACCTGCCGGGGTAAGCTGAAAACGATATTGGGGCAGGCCTGGCAGGACTATAACAGCCTGATATGCATCATGGCCACCGGCATCGTGGTTCGGACTCTGGCCCCGCTGCTTACGGACAAGCGTAAGGATCCAGCTGTAATAGTCTGTGATGAAATGGGGCGATTTGTCATCTCCCTGCTCTCCGGTCATCTTGGCGGCGGCAATGCACTGGCCGAGCGGGTGGCCGGGCTCCTGGATGGGCAGGCAGTGATCACTACCGCATCCGATGTGCTTGGCAGGACCGCGCTGGATCTCTGGGTGCGTGATCTTGGGCTTATTGTGGCAGAAAAACGGGATTTGACCCATGCCATGGGAAAGTTGGTCAATCACGGTTCGGTTTCCCTGTTGAGTGACTACCCGTTGCCGGACCTGCCCGGGGATATCAGGCTGCAGGATGATTTTGTGACAGCCGACCTGGTCATAACCTGCCGGACGGATTTGCAGACAACCGGTGCAGTATTGTATCCGAAAGCCTTGGTGGCAGGTATCGGCTGTAATCGTAATACCCCGGCTGCTGAAATTGAACAGGCGTTGCAGGAGGCCTGTGCAGACAACAATCTGGCTCTGCAATCGGTGCGAAGTCTGGCCTCCATTGATCTGAAAAATGATGAACCTGGTCTGCTCGACTATGCCCGAATCCAAGGACATACAATTGATTTTTTCAACCGGGACCAGTTGAACGGTGTGGACGGAGTCTCAACTTCAGCCGTTGTTCTCAAGGCCACCGGCGCCAAGGGAGTGGCCGAACCGGCTGCCGTACTTGCCAGTGGTGGCGGCAGATTGCTGATCAAAAAGATGAAATGGCCCAATGTTACGGTGGCAATTGCAGAAATAAGCCATCCCTTGGTAATAACGCTCCCAAATAATGATCCGTCTTGATCGGTGGATCATTATTTGGGAG